>NZ_NFJA01000032.1:0-36319 GCF_002159615.1 Bacteroides sp. An279 | reverse complement strand
ATCGTAGCAACGGATGGGGATATGTTAAGAGGAAACAGAAGCTGAAAGATTACATACGTGGGTGGATTGGATACTATCACCTTGCCGATATGAAACGCTTTCTTCTTGAGACTGATGAGTGGTTAAGACGGAGAATACGCATGTGTATATGGAAAGCTTGGAAGACCCCCAAGACCAAGGTGGCAAACCTCGTTAAATGTGGTATTGGAAAATACAAGGCATGTGAATGGGGTAACACTCGCAAAGGTTATTGGCGTATTGCTGATAGTCCTATATTGAAGGTGGCGATAAATAAGGACAGCCTGCGAAAGGCAGGTTATCCTACCTTAATGGGCTCGTATCTCGAATGGTACCCAAAATAGGAACCGCCGTATGCCGAACGGCACGTACGGTGGTGTGAGAGGTCGGTGAACATGAAAATAGGAGATAAACACCTATGATTAGTGTTTACCTCCTACTCGATTTTGTGTCTCACGAACTCAAACATATTCTTTGTAGTAGGTGCTATATTAGTGCTGTTATCAATCTTTAAATATTTGATAAAAAGTCAATGCTATAATATAGTCTATTTGGTTTGTGTGGCTTTTTATTTTATAATATCCGGCATATATTTATTTTTATTGTTCTTAATGTTTTCGTCTTGTTTGTGTTTGTGTGGCATTATTCTTAATCTGATTGTAGTTGTATATATGCTAAGAAAATACGGGGCAAATTGAAGATAAAAGGATAAGAATCAAACGAAGAAAGAATATGGACAATAAAGTAAAGGAAGAGATGGATGAGGTTATTGCAGAACTGCAGAAATTTACATCTCGGATATTAGATTGGCGAGAACCTGTTAATCCTGTCTTAATAGAACGTTTTGAGGCAACATTTGGAGTGAAACTTCCAGAAGATTATAAATATCTTCTTAGTATTACAAACGGATTTTCTTTAATGGGAGATAATGTGTTAGGTATAATTGATAAAGAAAAGAATTATGACTTATTTATGTGTTATAATATTGAACACTTTGAAGTAATTGTACCTCAATATAAACATTTAATACCGTTCAGCCCTGATGGAGGAGGAAACTTTTATTGTTTCGATACTCATGTGAAAACCAACGGTGGCGATTCTAACCAAATCGTTTTTTGGTATTCTAATTATGAATATAGTGAATCTGACCCACCGGAAGTAACACACCAAAGTTTGGCTGATTATATTAAGAATTGGATTATAGCTCTTACATTGGAAGACTACGATTATAATGGAGATAGAAAAATGTAGCCTTCTTCTTATCAGTTAAAGTGTTTTTAAAGTTTATATGCCAGTAACCTTGATTCAGAATCAAAATCTGTTTCAAAAGGTTGCTGGCATAATTTTTATAAAAATGAAGATGATTGAGATAAGCTGAACAGCCATGCCGAAATTACATTGGCAAGTAATACGTATGACGAACTGGGCAGGCTGAAAACGAAAAGCCTGCACGGCAGCGCAACCAACAAACTGACATACAGCTACAACATCCGTGACTGGCTGACAGGCATCAGCGGCAGCAAGCTGACGCAGAACCTGTACTATAATACGGGTAATGGTACACCGCAATATGGCGGGAATATCAGCAGCATGACTTGGAAGGCAGGTAATGAAAGTACGACAAGGGGGTATAAGTTTGCCTACGACGGTTTGAGCCGGCTGACTTCTGCTACATACGGCGAAGTCACAAATATCGGTAGCAACGCCAACCGTTTCACGGAAAAGGTTACGGATTATGACCTGAACGGGAATATCAAGGGCTTGCAGCGTTACGGACAGACCTCCTCAACCGGTTACGGCTTGATAGACAACCTGACCTATACGCTGAGCGGCAATCTGATAACACGGGTGGATGATGCCACAACCGCCACGGCTTACAACAACGGTTTCGAGTTCAAAGATGCTGTAAAGCAGGCGAGCGAGTACGCATACGATAAAAACGGCAACCTGACGAAAGATTTGAACAGGAATATTACAAGTATTCAATATAATTGTTTAAATTTGCCAAGCAAGGTCACGTTTGATTCGGACAGATGAGGTATTACATAAACGGCCGACAAACGGACACGGATCTTTTTTTGATTTGACTCAGGAGTTAAAAGCAGTTATGTTTTACAGGAGTTATCACTTGGTCCAGAAGTTAAAGCCCCATAGACCTGTTTCTGACTCCTGCCGAAGGCATAACTCCTTCTGACTCTTTTTATCTACTGGTATTTTGAGGATATTCATTTAGATTATAATCACAAATATAAAAACTATGTTTACTATGAGGCATTGTTTATGGGCAATAAATTTTTGGGTACTTTTTTGTTTTTGCAGTGTGGGATATGCCTATTTTCCTCGTGAGGTCATTAATCTGAACCGGGAATGGAAGTATATGCAAGGAGACTTGCAAGGAGCCGAAAAGACGGATTATGACGACAATAACTGGGAGACCATTGGGATTCCTCATTCGTTTAGTATTCCCTATTTTATGTCGAAAGATTTCTATACCGGATATGGGTGGTACCGCAAGCGTGTGTTTTTTACAGACAGGAATCTCTCGGGAAAAATCTTTCTAGAGTTTGACGGTGTTTTTCAGGAAGCGGAAATCTTTTTAAACGGAAAGTTTATAGACCGGCATTGCGGGGGGTATACAGGGTTTTCGGTTGACATAACTGATGCGGCACAAAAAGGAGATAATGTGCTTGCAATACGGGTTAACAATTTATGGCAACCCACTGTGGCACCGCGCGGTGGGGAACATGTTTTTAGCGGAGGTATATACCGTAATGTCCGTTTAGTGTTGAAATCTTCTACGTATATCGGTTGGTATGGAACATTTGTCACGACATCGGGACTTGATGCAAGTAATGGCAAATATGGAATTGTGGACATTTCAACGGAGATTTGTCATTCGGAGCCTGAAACTGGCAATTTCCGTTTGGTTTCCAATATTCTGTCATCTGAAGGCAGGATTATCGCATCCGCACAAAAGATAATACAATTGAAAGGCAATACGAGCCAAGTTGTAAAACAGCAAACAGAAAGAATAGAGCATCTTTTCCTGTGGCACCCGTCACATCCGGTCTTGTACAAGTTGGAAAGTCTGCTTTTCAAAGGTGATGAGCTGATAGACCGAGAGGAAACGTCCTTCGGTTTCCGTTGGTTTGAATGGACAAAAGACCACGGTTTTTTCCTGAATGGGAAACATTTGTATTTTAAAGGAATAAATGTTCATCAAGACCAGGCTGGATGGGGTGATGCTGTGACCGATGCTGCAGCACGCCGTGATGTGGCTTTGGTTAAGCAAGCAGGCTTTGATATGATCCGCGGCTCTCACTATCCGCATTCTCCCGCATTTTCGAAAGCTTGTGATGAAGAAGGTGTGCTTTTCTGGTCGGAAGCTCCCTTTTGGGCTACGGCAGGAGAAAAGAAAGACGGATATTGGACAGCAAGTGCTTATCCAGTCCGCCAGGAGGACTGCAAAGAATTTGAAGAAAATGTCTTGCAGCAGTTGGAGGAAATGATACGTATCCACCGTAATCATCCTTCCATTATCGCATGGAGCATGTGCAACGAGCCTTTTTTTACTGCACCGGAAACAATGCATGGGATAAGGAAACTATTGGAGAGAATGGTGGCTCGTACACACCAGCTTGACCCGACACGTCCTGCTGCCATAGGCGGTGCACAGCGTCCGTTGGGAACAGAGCGCATTGACTTGATAGGAGATATTGTGGGGTATAACGGTGATGGAAGTACCATTCTTGATTTTCAGCAGCCGCCTATACCGAATATGGTAACGGAATACGGAAGCACAACATCCGACCGGCCGGGCGAATATATCCCGGGATGGGGAGACTTACAGAAAAATGACGCCTGGAAAGGTGTAGAATGGCGGAGTGGTCAAGCCATCTGGTGTGGGTTCGACCACGGAAGTATCTTTGGTGAAGAAATGGGCAAAATGGGAATTGTTGATTATTTCCGCATTCCGAAACGTTCTTGGTATTGGTACCGGAATGCTTATGCCAATATAGCCCCTCCGATATGGAGTGTGTCAGGCATTCCGGCAAGGTTGCGGTTGGAAGCCTCGCAATATACCGGCATCAGGGCCGACGGTACGGACGATGTTCAGTTGACGGTAACTGTTCTCGATGAAACAGGCAGAGAACTGAGCAATTCGCCGGCTGTCAGGCTGACTTTGCTATCGGGACCGGGCGAGTTTCCTACCGGTAGCAGCATCCTGTTTGAAGCGGATAGTGACATTCGTATCATGGATGGAAAAGCAGCGATTGCCTTTCGCTCCTATTATGCAGGCGAATCGGTCATTGAAGCTACTTCACCAGGCTTGGAGCCGGCTCGCGTTAAACTGACATTTTCCGGAGCTCCCGTATATCAAGAAGGAGAGACTCCCCAAGTGAAAAATCGTCCTTATATTCCCTTTGCTTTGCAGAAACAGCATAAAATGCAAAGTTTCGGATTGAATAACCCAGCTTTTGGTAGCAGCGCTGCACAGGGACATGCCACAGGATATGCTGCTGATGGTAAGCTTGATACTTGGTGGGAACCTGAAAATTCAGACCGAAAGGTATATTGGACACTTGATACGGAACGTTTCTTGATGTTGGATGAGGTTTGTGTCCGGTTTGCAGGTGCAGCTCCGTATCAGTACAAGATTGAAGTGTCTGAGAACAATAAAGACTGGATCGTGGTTTCAGATAAGACCGGCAACCATGTTCCGCTAGATTCGGACCTGATAAAAAGTGACAGGCAGGTAAAAATGCATTATCTTCGTATCAGTTTTCCTCATTCTGAAAGATACGTGACACCGAAGCTTGCTGAAGTGGAGGTACGCGGACAATTATACTGACACATAACACACACTGCACACGGTTGCATACGCTCATGAGGCTGTGTGCAGTGTTTATTTCTTTATTCTAATGCAATGGTACGCACCTGCACTTCCTGATGCAGAAAGACGTGGGCTGACTCACGGAATTTTTCTACCGATTCGGTAGTAAGGAAAAGACAATTCCCTCCCGTTTCGCAATGGGTTCGTATTTCCGGATGTCGGATAAGGTAGTCTTTCAGGCTGGCTGCTACGTATTTGCCTTGTTCTACCAGGCGGATGTGTGACGGAGTGTAACAACGGATTTTATCCAACAAAAGAGGATAGTGAGTACAGCCTAAAATGATGGTATCTATTTCCGGGTCTTGGGAGAGCAGGCGGTCGAGGTATTTTTGTACGAAATAATCGGCACCAGGGCTTTGGGCTTCATTATTCTCTATTAATGGTACCCACATGGGACAGGATACACTTGTCAATCGGATTTCAGGATAAAGCTTGTGGATTTCTAACGGATAGGATTGTGACTTTACAGTACCTTCGGTGGCAAGCAACCCTACGTGGCGGGTTTGGGTCAAGTTGCCGATGCATTCTACGGTAGGACGTATTACGCCCAGTACTCTGCGGGCTGGGTCGAGATGTGGAAGGTCTTGTTGCTGGATACTGCGGAGTGCTTTTGCCGAAGCTGTATTGCAGGCAAGGATAACCAATGGACATCCCAGCTCGAAGAGTTTTCGTACCGCCTGTAAAGTGAATTCGTATACCACTTCGAACGAACGTGTGCCATAGGGGGTACGGGCATTGTCGCCTAAATAGAGATAATTGTACTGAGGAAGCAGGCTGCGTATTTTGTCAAGGATAGTCAACCCTCCGTAGCCGGAATCGAAGATGCCGATGGGTCCTGTGGTTGTCATGATATTTAAATCAGAAACGCAGATTAACGCAGATCGGCGCAGAATGTAAAGTTTTAATCTGCGAGAATCTGTGTTAATCTGCGGTGAATAAACAGAAGGAGATTAGTTTGCCGGAGTAGTAGTTGCGGATGCAGCCGGTGTTGCCGGTACTGCAGTCAGACTGATACCCAACTTGGTTTTGATATCGTTGGTAACATCCTTCGATACGTTTTCATCGATGTAAGGGATGTCCGTACGGTTCAGGTCGAAAACATAGGTGTATCCGCCAGCTGCACCGATAGCTTTTACTGCATCTTCCAGTTTCTTGTAAATCGGATCCATCATATCAGTATAAGCTTTTTGCAGCTGCTGCTGTGCTTCCTGCTGAAACTGTATACCTTTTTCCTGCATTTCCTGTAATTCTTTCTGGCGGCGTTCCTGGATGTTTTGCGGAAGTGTCTTTTGTTCTTGTTGGTATTCTGCAAATTTTTTGCTGAACTCGTCTGAAGCACGTTTGATTTCGTCTTCGTACTGTTTCTGCAAAGCTTGAATATCAGTTTGGGCTTTGGCATATTCCGGCATTACCGGGATGATGTCCATAGACTTAAAATGCGCGAACTTTTGCGCGAACAAGCTCATCGGAGCGACGAGCAACAATAATAAAGCAATTCTTTTCAACATAATCTTGATTTTCTATTAGTTTTTAATTTATTGTTTTTGTTCCTGTTGCGGTTCTCGTAAGAGAACGGCTGCAAATGTATAAAATTAATTTGAATATCCTAAGCGTGAGAGCACTTCATTGCTGATATCAATGCGCGGAGAGGCAAAAATCATACTTTGTGCCGAGGCGCGGTCAATAACTGCATCGTAATTCTGCTCCATAGCAATGTCTTTAACAGCATTATAAATGTTGTCTTGGATAGGAACGACAAGTTCCCGTTGTTTCTTCATCATTTCGCCTTGAGGACCGAAATATTTTTGCCGGAGTTCGGCTGCTTCTTTTTCTTTTGCCACAACTGCTTCTTCTTTTGCAGTACGTTGTGCATCGGTCAGCGTAGCGGCATCTTTCTGGTAAGCCTCATACAAGGCTTTGGCTTCGTTGCTCTTGGCTTCTATTTCGCTTTGCCATTGTTGGGACAGCGATTCCATTTGCTGGTTTGCCTGTTCATAGGCAGGGATATGTTTCAAGATAAATTCCATGTCTATCAACGCGAATTTCTGTGCCTGTGCCGCGCAGAGGCTTATCACAAGCAGTGCTGCAGAGAAAATCAATCTTTTCATATCTTTGGGTCTTTAGGTTAAAATTCTTGTCCGATAATAAAGTGGAACTGGCTTCCACTGTATTGCGTAGAGCCGTTGATCTTGTCGAAACCGTATGCCCAGTCGATACCCATCATACCAATCATCGGCAGGAAGATACGTACACCGACTCCGGCAGAACGTTTCAGCTTGAACGGATTGAAGTCTGCTACATCCGTCCATGCATTTCCGGCTTCTACAAATCCCAAGGCATAGATGCTGGTAGAGTTTTCCAACATCAGCGGGTAGCGGAGTTCAGCTCCCAGACGGATATAAGCATATCCTTCGCTTCCGTAGGGGGTCAACGAACCGTTCTCATATCCACGTAGGGCAATGGTTTCGGATGCGTAGTTGTAACTGTATCCTGTCATACCGTCACCTCCGACATAGAAGGTTTCGAACGGAGAGCGCTTATAACGGTTGAAGTGTCCTAAGATACCAAATTCAGCACGGGTCATGATGACCGGACACTTCTGGATATCCATCAAAGCGGTATAAGTCTTCGATTTGAATTTCCACTTGTGGTATTCAATCCATTTAAACATACTTGCTGCCTCGTCGTAGTTGTCTCTTCCGTAAGTAGAATAGTCTTTGTTGCTGAAGAGCGAGTAAGGCGGCGTGATTTGCAACGAAGCGGTAAACTCGGAACCACGGCGTGGGAAAATGGGATTGTCGGTAGAGTTACGCGACAAAGTCAGGTTCAAGCTCAAGCTGTTGCAATTACCTGTGTTCATGTATTCCCCGTTGTTCAACCGGATATACAGGTAACTCCAATCTTTCAGCATAAAGCGCTGGTAGGACAATTCTGCCATGAACGTGAAATAGTCATCGGGCCAGCGCAAGCGTTTTCCCCATCCTACCGAGAACCCGAACATCTTGATGGAGCGGTCAGGGTCGTAGTAAGATTCGTAATTGTCATAATAGCCATAGTTGCCGTATCCCCATCCGTACAAATAATTGTAGTAGTTGTTCATGTAAGCCGAGTTGTAATACTGGCTGCTGATATCGGTCTGTACAGAATAGAATGCGGATACTGAAAGTGAGTTCGGGCGCTTACCGCCAAACCATGGGTCAAGGAACGAGATACTGTATGCCTGATAATATTGTCCGTTGGTCTGGCCACTGATGGTAAGGGTCTGTCCGTCACCTTGCGGCAGGAATCCTCGGAAGTTGTCGTTCTTACGGAACAGGTTAGCGAACGAGAAATTGGTGAATTTCAAGCTCAGCTTACCGATAATACCTGTCTGTCCCCATCCTGCTGAAAATTCTACCTGGTCGTTCGCTTTCGATTCCAGTCCCCAATTAATATCTACCGTACCATCTTCGTAATTGGGCTGTACCTGTGGGTTGATGGTTTCAGGATTGAAGTGCCCCATTTGAGCGATTTCACGGTACGAACGTTCCAAGGCTTCCTTGCTGAACAAGTCTCCAGGACGGGTACGAAGTTCACGGCGGATGACGTTTTCGTACAAACGGTCGTTACCATTGATGCGTACATGGCTGATGCTTGCCTGCGGACCTTCCATCACGCGCATTTCAAGGTCGATGGAGTCACCATCGATATTTACTTCTACTGGGTCGATGTTCGAGAACACGTAACCACGGTTATAATAATTGTTCTTGATGGCATCCTCATCGTTCGAAAGGCGGTCGTCCAGCAACTTCTGGTTGTATACGTCACCATGCTTCATCTGCAATTGTTCGTTCAGCAGGTCAGAAGGATAGACGGTATTTCCCACCCATGTAATGTTGCGTAGGTAATATTTGTTGCCTTCGTATATCTTCATATATACATCTACCGTCTTTTCATCGTAAGGTGATACGCTGTCCACTTCGATGACAGCATCGCGATAGCCCAGTTCGTTGTATTTTTCGATGATTTTCTGCTTATCTTCTTCGTAACGTTCATCGATGAATTTCTTGGTGCGGAACAGGTTGATGAGCTTACCTTTTTCGTTGGTCTTTTTCATCACACGCTTTAACTTCTTGTCTGTCAGTACCGTATTGCCGTCAATCGTGATTTTGTGGACTTTTACCTTTTCTTTCTTGTCAATGTTTACATCAACATACACCTGCTCCTTGTCATTGGGGGCTTCGCGTTCGATAATGTTGATTTCGGCATTTTTAAACCCTTTCTCATCAAAGTATTTCTTGATGATGATTTTGGCACGGTCTACCATATTGGGCGTAATCTGCATACCTTTCACCATATTGCCGAGCTTGTTTTGCAAGTCTTCACGCTCGCCTTTCTTGATACCATTGAAATGGATGTCGGCGATACGCGGACGCTGGGTCAGTTCGATGCGGATCCAGATTTTATTTCCTTCTATCTTATCTGCCGAAATACGGACATCCGAAAACAATCCGTGGCGCCAATACCGCTTGACAGCATCGGTGATATCATCGCCCGGCACGGTAATGGTCTGCCCAACGGCAAGTCCGGAGATACCGATCAATACATAATCCTCGTAGTTTTTCACTCCCTCCACCTTGATGTCGGCTATTTCATATTTCTTGGGAGTCCCGTTATATAAAATGACTGGTTGGTTCTCTGGTGTCTCCGATTGCTCTGCCGGCTGTGGTGTATCGTGGTGTAAAGAGGCAGAGCCGTCCTCTTCATCTGTCTGACCTTCCTGCACGTTGTTTTCTTGTGCATGTCCGATAGCCGGAAAGCTGAAACATATCAGTACCAATAGAGTAAGAAAAAAACTGTATCGCATCTTTTTTAGGGTTTCAATAATTGTTCACTTGTTTTGCCAAAACGGCGTTCTCTTTGTTGATAATCGTATATTGCTTTGCAAAATTCTTCTGCCTTGAAGTCGGGCCAGTAGGTGTCGCAAAAATAAAGTTCAGAATAAGCACATTGCCATAACAGGTAATTGCTGAGCCTTATTTCGCCTCCTGTACGTATCAGCAGGTCAGGGTCGGGCATAAAACTGGTTGCCAGATACTGGTCAATGGTCTTGTCGGTTATTTCATCGACGGCAAGTTTCTGGCACGCCACTTGTGCCGCTATCTGTTTGACGGCTTCGGTCAGCTCCCATTTCGATGAATAACTGAGAGCCAGTACCAGGCACATGCCTGTATTGACCGATGTGCGTTTGATGCATTGTTGCAGGCGTTCGGCCACATTGACGGGTAACTTGTCCTTTTCGCCGATGATGCGGAAACGGATGTTGTTCTTCATCAGCGTCTCTTCCTCGATGGAATCCATAAGGAGAGCCATCAGGGCAGACACTTCTTCGGCAGGCCGTTTCCAGTTTTCGGTAGAGAAGGTGTAAAGTGTCAGGTATTTCACTCCCAGCCGTGCAGCTTCTTCTGCAATGACATGTACTGTTTCGGCACCTGCCTGATGCCCGAACGAGCGGGCATGACCGCGTTGTTTAGCCCATCGCCCGTTACCGTCCATAATGATGGCAATGTGTGCCGGAATCCGTGATTTGTCTATTAAGTCCTTGTATGATGTCATGATGCTTTACGTTTTTCTACCATTTGGGAAGGAATCCCAGCCGGTTGATTCGTCCTCTGCTCATATATCCGTTGTGCCAGATAATCCAAATAAAGTTGTTCTCATCTACTACACACGAGTAGCTTCCTTCACCCAGTGATTCTCCTTCTTCGTATTTTTGCCTGAATGAATCTGACTTTGGGAAGCGGACATAGCGTGTCACAGGTTTCCAAGAGAGACCATTGTCGGTCGACTCGAAGAACGTGTTGAACGGGTGCCGGTATTCTTTATGCGGAAGGCTGTTGATGAATCCTCCGAAAGCATATAGTTTCTTGTCGTAATAAATCATTGTTCCGTCGGCGATGTTCGGACAATAGAAAGTATCGGCCTGTGCATAGTCGTAAGCAATCCAATCGTTTTCAGAATTTAGCCGGCTGGCTGCAAATCCGAACTCATTCCCTAGTGCATCGGGATGGAATCCGAATACGACGGCGCGTGTCAGGGTGGAATTATAGGAAACAGGTAATGACGCAAACGAGAAACGTTGGTTTACGTCAGGGAAAATGCTCCCTTCTCCGTCTTCGCTCCACGATGTGCCGTTGTAGGTCACACACCGGTTGTCCTCGGTGTAGGCATACAGGTAAGAAAGTCCGCTTGCCGTAGTGGCATTTGCCAGGAGTTGCTTCAGGCGATATGCTGGTGCAAGAAGGGAGGAAGGCTGGATAACACTACCGGAAAGTTCGTACAAGGTACCGTCGGCAAGGAAATAAACCGTGCCGTTCCATACCATTGCCGAATAAGAGTCGGTTTCTTGCGGAACATTGTCGAGGGCAATCCAGCCGTCTGCCTGTCCGTTGGTACTGACCGTAGTATATTCGATGACAGGTGTATCCCCGTCTTGTCCGAATACGTAGATACGTCCGTCTGTGTATACCGCTTTCTGGCGGGTCAGGCTCTGTGATACGAAAGCTTGTTGTGAGGCTTCTTCGTCCCATGTCAACGAATCGGGTTCTTGCTGGTGTACATTGATTTTTATGTGGTAGGCTTTTCCCATCCGTCCGCTGTAGGACATAACCTTGAAAGTCAGTCCTTCGCTAGGAGCTACCGCAAAATTAATGGAGTCGGTATTGGTCCAAAGCGTATCTACAGGTTCGGTACCTAACGAGTCTATTTTGCCATATACTATATAAGGAGAATCGGCATTGATGTTGGTAACGACTCTTGAAATGTCGGTCCCTACCGGAAGCGAGTCTTTATTTTCGATAGTCCGGTTCAGCTGGTCGATGGTGAAAGGATAATTCGACATAGACAACGTATCCATATACAAGGAATCGCTTCCGTCTTGAGCCTGTCCGGTTTTTTGCATCCATAGTGTCCCTACCGAGAAATGGATGATGCTCGTTTCGTTGGTATAGGTTACTTCTATTGTATCATCATTCAGGCAAGATGTCATTGAGAATGTAGCTAAAGCCAGGCTTGCTAATAATATGGATAAAAATCTTATTTTCATTATTAGTATATTCTTTGCATTACAAGTTGCAAAAGTAGAAAGTTTTTTTTCCACTTGGAACTTTTATATCAAGTTTTATATAAAATTATGGATAAACTTTACTTTTTTATCTGCGAATCAGGCAATTTGTCGTACCGGTTGACATAGTGCGCTATCACAGACCGGTCTCTTGGCAGGAAAGAGCATGGGAAACCGCAGGGAATGGACGGTGCCTGTACTCCTTCCCCCAATATGGTGGGGACATGTTCGGCATACGTTTCGTCCCATAATCCTGCATCAAGGAAGGACTGGAGCAACCGGTTCCCGCCTTCCACCAGCAGAGATTGGATTTTATGCTCGTATAAGATACGGGCGATCTGGGGCAGAATGTCTTTGTCAAAGTCGAGAGGAATGAAAGTCAGGTTGGCCTTTCCTGTCTGGGGTACTGAAGTGAACACCCACGTGGGGGTACTTCTGTCGAACAGGTGCAGGGAAGACGGGAGTGAGAGATGGCGGTCGATTACCAGCCGTAGGGGATGCTTGCCATACCATTCGCGGGTAGTGAGTGAAGGATTGTCGAGCAGGGCAGTGCGTCTTCCCACCAGTATAGCCTGATGTTCGGCACGTAGTTTGTGCACGTATGCCGATGTGAGTGGGGAAGAAAGCCGCACCGCTTTTCCTTCCTGACGTATGGTATCGATGAATCCGTCGGCCGATTGTGCCCATTTCAGGGTAATGTAAGGACGTTTTTGCTGGTTGAATGTCACAAAACGCTTAATCAGGTCCCGGCATTCTTGTTCCAGCACTCCGGTCTTGACTTCGATGCCGGCATCTCTGAGTTTTCGGATACCTCTTCCCGATACCAGCGAGAAGGGGTCAATACATCCTACTACTACACGGGGAATACCTTTGCGGATAATCAGGTCGGCGCACGGAGGAGTCTTCCCGTAATGGGAACAAGGTTCCAGGCTGACATAAAGGGTAGAATCGTGGAGCAGGCTTTCGTCCTTCACCGAGGCAATGGCATTTACTTCGGCATGACCCTCACCGCAACGGGCATGGTATCCTTCGCCGATAATCTTGCCTTGGTGTACGATGACGGCTCCTACCATCGGATTGGGAGGCGTGTTGCATAATCCGTTCTTTGCCAACTGAATGCAGCGGCTTATGTATTTTTCGTCTGTAGTCATAAGCGTATGTTTTTTTCTTTTTGTACCTTTGTGGCATTATGCATCCTTTATATACCTATATTATACAGTCGCTTTCGGGCCTGTATCCAGACTTGGAAGTGAAAGCGTTGGCCAAAGGAATCCTGACCGATGTGTTCGGATTTTCTGCCGTTGATTTGTACGCGGGCAAAGATAGGAATTTTTCAACGAAAGAACGCGAGAAGCTTGAAGATATTCTTTCCCGTTTGAAGCGTTTCGAGCCTTTTCAGTACATTACCGGTGAAACTTTTTTCCTTGGACATCCTTTTTATGTGACGCATGACGTGCTGGTTCCCCGTCCCGAAACCGCCGAGCTGGTGGAATGGATAGCCCGCGATTATGCTTCACAGGAGGGTTTGCGGGTGTTGGACATCGGTACGGGAAGTGGTTGCATCGCGGTGTCGTTGGCACGGTTGTTACCTCGTTCTTCGGTGCTGGCATGGGATGTATCTGAAGCAGCCCTTTCCGTAGCAAGGCGGAACGCTGCACGCAATGGGGTGAATGTGGAGTGCGTCCGGGTGGATGTGCTCTCGCATATAGTTGCGATGCCCGATGCAGATATATGGGTGAGCAATCCTCCTTATATTCGTGAGCAGGAGAAGGCAAGTATGGATAGGAATGTGCTCGACTGGGAACCGGGGCTTGCTTTGTTTGTTCCCGATAACGACCCTTTGTTGTTTTACCGGAAAATAGCAGAACTGGGAAGTAAACATTTGTCTTCCAGTGGCGTTTTATATTATGAAATCAATCAGGCATACGGGCGTGAAACGGTGGAATTACTCCGAAGCATGGGATATCGGAACGTAGAGTTGCGGAAAGACCTTTCGGGCAACGACCGTATGGTAAAAGCGGAAAGACCATGAAGATTTATACTGAAAGCGAATTGAAGAATAAGGCTGAGGCTTATTGTGTGCGGACCGAGCGTTGTCCGGAAGAAGTGGCGCAGAAGCTGGAGCAATGGGGAGCTACTGAAGAAGAAAATGCCCGCATCCTTGCTATGCTTCAACAAGACCGTTTCATTGATACATGCCGCTATTGCAAAGCTTTCGTGCGCGATAAATATCGCTTCGCACGCTGGGGGAGAAACAAGATAATCCAGGCATTGCGGATGAAACACTTGCCTTCCGATGATATATCGGCGGGGCTTGAAGAGATAGACGATGAGGAATATAGCCGCATCTTGCGCGAAGTGCTTGCCCAAAAGCGGAAGTCGGTAACAGGAAAGACCGAGTACGAACGAGCCATGAAGTTGCTTCGCTATGCCGTGACAAAAGGGTATACGGTAGACGAAATCAAGCGTTACGTCCATCAGGTGTCAGAAGATGAGTTTATGGACTGACTTGCGCGATTTCTTTTTCCCTCGTCTTTGTGTGGCGTGCGGGAACCGTCTGTTGTCAGGCGAGGAAGGGGTGTGCCTTCGTTGTGCATCTTCGCTGCCTTATACTCATTTATATAATAAGGTAGGAAATGAGATGGAGCAATGTTTTTGGGGACGATTCCCGATAGAGCGTGCATCTTCGCTTTTCTATTATGCCAAGGGAGGAACGGTGGCACATATTTTGTATGCGATGAAATATGATGGCCAGCGAAAACTTTGTGTAAAGATGGGCGAGTGGATAGGGAGTGAGTTGTTGCCTACAGGTTTTTTCGACGGGATTGATTGCTTGCTTCCTGTGCCTTTGTTCCGCACCCGTGAAAGAAAGAGGGGATACAATCAGAGTGAGCTTCTGGCGCGCGGCATAGCCGAAAAGACAGGCTTGCCTGTATGCCGGAATGCCATTTACCGTCTTCGGAATAATGCCACTCAGACCCATAAGAGCGGTTATGCCCGCTGGCTGAATGTGCAGGAGTTGTTTTGTGCTACTGCAGATGCAGCATCTTTGGCAGGGAAACATATCCTGCTGGTCGATGATGTACTTACTACCGGAGCTACGCTGGTGGCGTGTGCTGATGCCTTGTCGGCCATCGGAGACATTCGTATCAGTATTGTCACTTTGGCGTGGACAAAATGAAAGTTTACTAACTTTTTATTAAAAAAATCCCTATATATTTCATATTCACGTATGTTTTGCATATTTTTGCATCGTTATTTATCAGATAAATAAAGTTATGAAAGCTTTGGAAAGATTATTTGCAGAAAAATTGTTGAAGGTAAAAGCTGTAAAGATTCAGCCTGCGAACCCTTTCACATGGGCATCGGGTTGGAAATCCCCTATTTATTGTGACAACCGCAAGACATTGTCTTATCCTGCCTTGCGCAATTTTGTCAAGTTGGAGTTGTGCCGTATCATTATGGAACGGTTTGGAGAAGTGGATGCAATTGCGGGGGTAGCAACAGGAGCCATTCCCCAAGGCGCATTGGTGGCAGAGGAACTGAACCTCCCGTTCGTCTATGTACGTTCGAGCCCCAAAGACCACGGTCTGGAAAACCTGATTGAGGGCGAGCTTCGTCCGGGTATGAAGGTCGTAGTGGTAGAAGACTTGATATCTACAGGCGGAAGCAGCCTGAAAGCCGTAAACGCTATCCGCCAGAACGGATGCAACGTCATCGGCATGGTGGCTTCGTTCACATACGGATTCGATGTTTCTGCAGAAGCATTCAAAGAGGCAAAAGTGGAACTGGTTACCTTGACCAATTACAATGCGGTACTGGATGCAGCCTTGAAGACCAATTACATCGACGAGCAGGATATTCCTATCCTTCAGGCATGGAGAAAAGACCCGGCACATTGGACGGGAAAATAAATAAAGCATGAAAATTATTTACGACTTTACGATTTACTATAATAGTCAGTCAGAAACAGAATGCGAAAATATAGTCTGTTTTTAGTAGAGACGTCACATTGTGGCGTCTCTACTGCATGCGGTATTTTTCGCAAACCGATTTTGTTCTGCTATAATTCATCGAAATAGTAAATCGTAAATAGTAAAATCGTAAATAATATTCTGTGTTCAATTAGATACAATGTATGGTACAATTTGAAAGCAGTGTGAAACATGTTCCGTATACACAGGAACGGGTCTATACAAAACTGGCTGACTTAAACAATCTTGCCTCGGTGCGTGAGAAGCTGGGCGAACTGAAAGAAAAATTCCCCGGAAAGGTGGAAGACTTGGTTTTCGACCAGGATTCGCTTACCTTGAAAGTGCAAGGCATCAGCCTTACGCTCCGTATCGTGGAACGCGAGCCGATGAAGTGCATCAAGTTTGAAGGCGACAAGACACCTATCCCGATGAACTTGTGGATACAAATCCTTCCGGAAGGCGAAGCGGAAGCCAAGATGAAGGTGACTATCCGTGCCGAAGTGAACGCCTTTATGAAAGCCATGGTGTCGAAGCCTTTGCAAGAAGGGGTAGAAAAACTGGCAGATATGCTTGCGATGATTCCTTATTGAGTTTGTAAGTTCTTGAGTTTTTAAGTTTGGAGTGTTTTGTGTATGTTTCAACTCAGGAACTTAAAAGCTCAAGAACTCAAAAAACTTACAAACTCAAGAACTCAAAAACTTAATAACGTATGGGACAAAAACTTTGGGAAAAGAATGTACAGGTAAATGCGGAAATCGACCGCTTTACCGTAGGACGCGACCGTGAACTGGACCTTTACCTGGCAAAGCACGATGTGTTGGGCTCAATGGCGCATATCACGATGCTCGAAAGCATCGGCCTGCTGAAGCCCGACGAACTGAAGGTCCTGTTGGAAGAGTTAAAGCAAATCTACGCAACCGCAGAGAAAGGTGAGTTTGTGATTGAAGAAGGCATCGAGGATGTACATTCGCAAGTGGAACTCATGCTCACCCGTAAACTGGGCGATGTAGGCAAGAAGATACATAGCGGGCGTTCGCGGAACGACCAGGTATTGGTGGACTTGAAACTCTTTACCCGTGAGCAACTGAAGCAGGTAGCTGAGGCGGTCGAGACGCTCTTCCGTGTTCTGATTGCGCAAAGCAACCGCTACAAAGACATTCTGATGCCGGGCTATACCCATTTGCAAATCGCCATGCCTTCTTCTTTCGGACTTTGGTTTGGCGCATATGCCGAAAGCCTGGTCGATGATATGCTGTTCCTGCAAGCCGCTTATAAGATGTGCAACCGCAATCCGCTCGGCTCTGCCGCCGGATACGGCTCTTCGTTCCCCTTGGACCGTGAGATGACCACCCGCCTGCTGGGTTTCGACTCAATGAATTACAACGTGGTTTATGCGCAGATGGGACGTGGTAAGATGGAGCGCAACGTTGCCTTTGCCTTGGCAAGCATTGCCGGAACCGTATCGAAGATGGCATTCGATGCCTGTATGTTCAGTTGCCAGAACTTTGGTTTCGTCAAGCTTCCCGACGAATGCACCACGGGTTCCAGCATCATGCCGCACAAGAAGAACCCCGATGTGTTCGAACTGACCCGTGCCAAATGCAATAAAATCCAGTCTTTGCCCCAGCAGATTATGATGATTATGAACAACCTGCCTTCGGGTTATTTCCGCGACTTACAGATTATCAAGGAAGTCTTCCTCTCCGCATTCGAGGAACTCTTGGACTGCTTGCGGATGTCGGCATACATCATGGAGCGTATCAAGGTGAACGAACACATCCTGGATGACGATAAATACCTGTATATGTTCAGCGTAGAAGAGGTCAACCGTCTGGCAGCGAAGGGCATGCCTTTCCGTGATGCCTATAAGAAGGTAGGGCTGGATATAGAGGCAGGCAAGTTCACTCATGCCAAGGAGGTGCATCACACCCACGCCGGAAGCATCGGAAACTTATGCAACGATAAAATCGAAGCCCTGATGGCCCAGGTTATGGATGGTTTCGATTTCGAGCGTGTCGCCCAAGCCGAGAAAGCCTTATTGGGGCGTTGAGCTTGTTCGTCTCACCACAGATTGCACAGATTAATAAAGGTGAATTACGCCCCTACTGTTTATCGCGTACAAATGACAACTGAAAATCCCTGTGTCCTCTGTGGTGAATAACGTGAAAAGAGCAAACATCTTGAAAGAAAATACGGAAAATGTTTGGAGTGTAAAATAAAACTCCCTACATTTGCACCCGTAAACGCGGAAATAGCTCAGTTGGTAGAGCACAACCTTGCCAAGGTTGGGGTCGCGAGTTCGAGTCTCGTTTTCCGCTCTTGTTCTTTGAATAGGATGCCCGGATGGTGGAATCGGTAGACACGAGGGACTTAAAATCCCTTGGCCAGTGATGGCTGTGCGGGTTCAAGTCCCGCTTCGGGTACCATAAATCCTTACTAAATCATTGATTTAGTGGGGATTTTATTTTTATAGGTAGCCAAAGGGTAGCCAAAAGCGACAACACCCCCACCTTTTAGAACTTATATATAGTTGAGATTTCCAGATACAACAAACGGGCAAAGCCTTTGAAGCTCCACCCGTTTTTGCCAATATGCCATCTATAGCACATTTGTCTATTCCTGCCTTTGCAGTTCTTTTTGTCGTCCATCCAAAATATAATTTGCCATTTCTACAAGCAAATCGGTTGGGACACATGACAAATCAAATTTATTATCCGCTTTTATTTCATCCTCAACAGTCACTTGCCTTATTTCCATTTCTGTTTTTTGCTTAGATACTACATACTGCATAAGTTTTTCAAGCATTAACAAGCGGTCTTTGGGTGATAACGCTTTCAAATCACGTTCCATTTGCCGCCTATTTTTGTCTATCACTTGGGAAATCCAATCTTTCACGCTTGCCGTTACTCTGTTGGGTGTGCCTTTTGCCCTGCCACCCAACCGCCCTTTGCCGTCATTTTTCTGTCTTGCCATATACTATAACAAACTACTTTAGTTTTACACTCGGTTACTAAATCGGTAACAGAATACAGCTTAATATAGAGTGATTTTGTGGATTATCGGTAATACTTCACCGCCTCGCTCACTTTCTTATCAAGTTCCTGTATTGCCTCGTTTGGCACGGTTAAACCATCCCTTATTTTACAAACCTCGTTAATAGCTTTTCTAAGGTCAAAGGCTTGTTTTTTGGATAGCTCACCCCGCTTCTGGGCTTCATTGATTTGCTCTATCATTTGGAGTTGCCCGCCTGCTTTTTCAATCAGAGAAAGCACACCCATCTTATAAAGCTGCTGTTTGGTTCTCATCGCTTGAAAATTTAGTGATACATCGTTTATCTTCTGGATAGCCTTGTAAGCCTCTTTCCATCGGTTCAGCAAGCTAATATAAAAAGCCTCATCATAAAGCATCGCCCCTGTAACCTCGCTAACCTTAAACTGTGAGGCTATTCTATTTGTGTACCGCTGTTCATATCTTAGTACATTCCTGCCCTCGTACAGTTCTGGTATCGGTTCTCTGTGGTTCTTTTGCTCTCGGTTCTTATCATAGAAGCAAAGCCGCCCGCCTGTCTGGCTGTAATATATGCCGTTTGGCTCTTGCAAGCGGGTTGCATACTTCAATATTCCCAAGTGACTAAGATACACCTCTGGCGGGTGTTTGGTAATGAAGTTCTGGGCTATATCCAGACGGGTAACGGTTGCTTTATTCATTGGCACGTGCAAAGTATCTGATAACTTTTCAATCGCCCGTTGAGTATCACCCCGTCCCATCGTCTGGAAATTGTCACCCAAATGCCATTTACACAAACTCCCATCTTTGATTTTCATCTGGTATCTGTTAAGGCTTATCTTTAGCCCGTTGAGGCTTCCTGTTATCACCGCTTCACCGTTGTAATAGTGCTCTCCTACATTCTCCAGAAAGCAAGGTGTTTCAGCAAGGAAATCCACGCCGCCCGCCTCGCTCTGTAGTAGTCTAAAATTTACTGTGTCATACATAACGGTTACTGATTTGGTAACAGAATACAGCTTAACATAGAGTAATCACGGCTTTTCTGGCTTGGTTACTGATTTGGTAACTTGCCGCCTCAAAGCGTTCATTTCCTCATCCAATCCACCATCAGAAAGGGCGTTGTAAAGCTGGCTTCTGTTATTCCTTTGCCCACGTGCAACAAACAGTTCTATAACCGCTCCTGCCTGTATTCCACCGTTTATAAATTCTGTGTTGTGGTGAACAAACAGAAAAGCGTCTGTTGTCCCTTTCATATCTCCATACCAATAGGGCAAATTCAAATCTGGATTATAGATGCTGCTTATATGTGCCGTTTTGGATAACGCCAAATCAGCCTTTCTTTCCTTGCCTGCTTTGGTGTGTGTATTATCGCCAATATATAGGAACAAATCGCCCGCCTTATTTCCCAATGCTTCCAGCGGGTCATAACTGCCTGTTGATGCTGTGCAATCTATTCTCAATTTGCTTTTCTGATTGGGTAACTTTTCAAAGCGGTAGTAGTCGGTGAGTATCATCTTTCACCTCCTTTCTTCATGCAATAAGCCTGCGCCTGCTGGCTTATCTCGGTGGAAGTAGATACACGGTTACTTTGCAACCATTGTTCAAGCTCCAGACGGTTAAAATAGCACATCTTACCCATCGGCTTGTAGTGGGGTATCTGCTGCCTCATGGTCAGCTTATAGAGGTAGCTTTTTGATACTCCCATGTACTTTGCCGCCTCATCGCTTGTAAGCACTTCCTTAGTGCAAAAGATTGTGTTTGCCGTTATAAGGTCGGCAATCTGTTTCAGTTCCTCTGCCATACTTCTATTTTTTAGAGGTCTGGGTTTTCTGGGTTGAGGTGCAAGGCTCACCCGTCTTTGCCCGTGTAATCTTCTGGAATAGTCTTGCACTCGCTATCCATCTGAATACAAGGACAAAGGTAGAGGGGAAAAGAAGATTGAGGAAATAAAAAAAATAGTACTTAATTGTTGCAATTTGCCAACAATTAAATACTATTAAATACAACTGTGAAAATGTTTGAACGATTAATTAAGAAGGCTATTTATAACCCCTTCTATCTCGCATTTAGCAAACTTCTCTTCACTATTATTTATATAATCGTTAAAGCCTTGTAGTGCGCCAATATCGCCAAATTCTTCTTTTACTTGTGTGGAAGTAGGTTTTAGCATCCAGCCTATCTGCATGCAAGCCAATATAATCAAAGCTACATCTTTGCCTTTTTTGCCATCCATTACCTTATGTATCTTTTGCAACTTGCTTCCATCAGCATCATTAATCATCCTGTCTTTCAATGTTTCTTTAGGTCTGCCCTTGCTTCTTGCTGGCTGGTTCTTTTGTTGCTGCTTTGGGCGGTCTTGTTGCAAGTCCATTGCATTTCTTCCTAAAAGCTCTTCCTCCAATGCTTTTAATGCACGTATGCGTTCTTTGTTAAACACATAAACCTCAGATATATTTAGCATTATAGCCCCCTCTCTTTGGCTTTCATTTATCATTTTATTCATACTTTGCACGGCTTTTCCAATCTCGCTTTTTATGTATTCAGGAAACTTTTCCTGTGTATTTTCAAACACATTTCTCGCCTGTGGCAATATTCTGTTTTCAATATCACGCCTTATTGCTTCTTGTCTTTCTTTTGGCAATAATCCTATATCCGTTATCATCTTTCCCATAATATTTATAGTTTAAGTTCTGGCAAACTGTTTATTGCCTCTTGTTTCAAACTATCTATTGCCCGTGTGTACTTCTCTGTATGCTGTATGCTACTATGCCCTAATAGGCTCGCCACGGTCTTTATATTGGCACCATTGTTAAGGATATTCACGGCAAATGAATGTCGCCCACAATGCCACGTTATGTGCTTGGTTATTCCAGCTTTTGCCGTCCAATGTCTTAGGGCTTTCAGACACATTTCTTGGCTTGGTAGTTTGAATATCTTTTCATCTGGGCTATCTGTTGAGGCTGTACCAATCAATGTTAACAAGTTATCATTTAGGGGAATACTCACATAACTTTTGCTGCTGTGCCCCTGTGTTTTCTTCTGATTGAATGTTAGTATTTTGTTTGAATAGTCCACGTTGGCAAAAGTCAAATCTTTAATATCACAAAATCTAATGCCTGTGTATAGGGTAAAGATAAAAGCCCGCCTTGTTTCTGGGTTCTGCCCTTTATAGGTGGTGGCTATAAGCTGTTGCATTTCTTCTATTGAAAGTATATCTTTCTTTAATGCTTCTTCATCAGCCTTGCAAACAATATCCTCGCATGGATTTTTCCTTAGAATGTCTTTCTTTACAGCCGCTTTTACTATCTTCTTCCACCGCTTCCAATGTGTCAAAGCTCCCTCGCCCTTACTTATACTTTGCAAATATTCTACAAAGTGCTCCATCATATCGGGGGTTATTTTCTCTGGAGAAATGTTGTTTTTGTATAGAGGGTATTCCAAAGCAATGAAATCAGTAAACCGTTTTTGGGCGGCTTTAATCATACGTTTGTCCCCTTTGGTGTATTCATCATAATATGATTGAATGAAATCAAAGAAATTCACTTCCTTTGCCTTTAGCCGGTAGCCCAATGTACCTTCTTTCAGTTCCTGTTCCCGTTCATGTCTTATCTCCTTTGCAAGTTGTAGAGTTTCTTTGTTCTGCTGTCTTTCAAGTGGAGTTCTGGGGGCTTGCCAAAGATATAATTTCAAAGCCTCCCTTTTGCGCTCTTTTCTCGCTACTTTTTTATCCTTAGCCTCATCATAGACCATATTATAACCCAAATAGTAGTCTAAAAAAAGGCTTTCTCTGCCATCTGATAAAATCTTTGCCCCCAATTTTGGGTTATCTGTATCATCGGTACTAATGATATAAGTATTATCAGACCTTAGTTCTTTCTTTGCTGCCATAACTTATTTGCTCTTTATTTCATTTGGTTGCAAATATAGTTATTTATTTTATTCTGGGTAGCCAAAGGGTAGCCAAAAGCAACACAACATATACCTTTTTATGAAATCAAGTGAAAATACATTTTTCTAAATATGCCTATAAATCAGATATTTATATTCACTTGTTATCCCTTTGTTTTCTCTCAAAATATGGGTACTGTACCCGCTTCGGGTACGAAAGACGCTTCATGACTGACAGGTTGTGAAGCGTTTTTTGTTTATCCGCAAAGGAAAATCTGGAAATGTTACAGACAGGTACCGGTAGAGAGAACATTCGTGCCGGGCAAACATAAAAAGAGGCAATTTCAATTCTTATTTTGAAATTGTCTCTTTATGTGTGGAGCATACCGGACTCGAACCGGTCACCTCGACACTGCCAGTGTCGCACTCTAGCCAGATGAGCTAATGCCCCTTTCTGCGTGCAAAGATAAGAGTATTTCTTGTATATTCCTTATTTTCCCATTGTTAAAAATCCTTGTTTTATTGATTTTATGGATTGTTATCGGTCGAAATGTTCTTCTATCCATTTTCCAGTCACTTCCTTGATTGGCAAATAATCGAGGGTGTGATTTACACAGGCTATATTTTGAGCATGTTGAAGCACTGTATTTATGTCGTGGCTAACTAAGATAATGGCGTGTTCGCGGTTGATTTCTTCCAGCAGTGTATAAAGATGTGTTTCGAATCGCTTGTCAATATATGTATTCGGTTCATCTAATATTAAAATTTGCGGATTCGAGACCAAGGCACGTCCCAGCAAGGCACGTTGCAGTTGTCCGCCACTCAGTTGCCCGATAGGACGTTGCTCTAATCCTTCCAGTCCCACGCGGGAGAGCATGGCACGCACTTTTTCATGTTGCGCTTTTGTGAAGGAACGGAAGAGGGATTTCTGCTTGTTTAGGCCGGAAAGTATTACATCGTATACCGATATGGGAAATTTTTTATCTATCGAGGTATATTGTGGCAAGTAGCCCATGCTGAGTTCGGAGGTCTCTTTGCCATTCTGATAAAAACGAATACTTCCCGACAGAGGATGAAGCAATCCCAAAATGAGTTTGACCAGCGTTGTCTTTCCGCCTCCATTGGGTCCTATGATGCCTATGAAGTCTTGTTCGCAGACAGTAAGGTTTATATCTTCCAACACTGGTTTGCGGTCATAGGCGGCACAGATATGTTCTAATTGGATAAGAGGAAATGAAACTGTCATGGCATTTCATCGGATTTGGATAACGTGCGAGCTATATGCAACATTTCTTCTTCCCATCTGTAGCTCAGCGGGTTGATGCGGATGAGGGACAAATTCAGTTCACGGGCTATTGCTTCCGCATTGCGTGTATCAAACTCTTTTTGTACGAAGATGGTCCGTACATTTTCTTTTTTACATCGGTTGATTAATGTCTTCAGTTGGGCGGGCGAAGGTTCTTTGCCTCCTTCTTCGATGCTGATTTGTGTCAATCCATAATCGCGTGCGAAATAAGAGAGTGCAGGATGGTAAATCAAGAACGTGCGTTCACCGCCGTTCAGGTAAGCCAATATTTTTTCGTCTATCTGCTTTAGCCTAGTACCCAGCCGAGTCATGCGGGTCATGTAATATTCTTTATTTTCCGGGTCTATTTGGCAAAGTGCCCGGCAAATGTTGGCTGATATTGTATAAGCATTACTGATGGAACTCCATGTATGCGGCTCGACACCTCCTGCATGGGGATGCTTTGTTTTTTCTTCTTCGTGTATCAGGGTAACGCCATCCGATAAGTTAAAAAAAGGGATGTTTGGGGCATTTTGCTTTAATTTATCAGCCCAGGCGAGTTCATAGCCGATGTATCCAGCACGCAGAAAGGCGCGGCTTCGGCTCAGTTCGACCAATTGTTGTGGAGTAGGATCGTAAGTTTCCGGGCTACTGCCTTCGGGTACCATACTGATTATATGGAAATGCTCGCCCGCAATGGATTCAGCAAAATAACGCAAGGGTTCGATACTGACGGTAAGTATCGGTTTCTCCTCGGCTGGCTTCTGCGTTTTACGTCCTCCACACGCGGTAAACAGTAGGATAAGTAAAAAAATGATGTACGTTTTCATGTGTCTGTTTCTTGTTTGTGTTGCAAAAATACAGAATCTTGTTCAGATATGCGAACAAAACAGAAAAGAATGCGTACTCTACGAAATGTTGGATAATAAATTCCATTTTTTCATTGTTTGCGCTATTTCCATTTGCAGCTAAACAAAATAAGGCGTATTTTTGTTTTATACTTTGAATGGTGTGAAATTGTACTTTAATATGGAATGCACACTGCCGGTGTCACTCCTGTTGTCAGTGCCACTCATGATTACAAATCCGGCATGACAAGCAAGCATCGTTCTCTCCGGCATATAGCTGCATCGGTTGTAAGATTAATAATCTTACAGCGTGAAGATTAATAATCTTTCGGCATGAAGATTAATAATCTTACAAGCAAGGCAGTCATGCGTTTCTTATTTTTTACACAATAAAACAGTAAATTTTATGAGTAATCCGATGATGAAGACTTTCGATTATGCATTCTTGAGCTTTTTGAAACATCGTGTCAATGGTGGTATGGTGCTGATGGTTGTAGCCGTGCTGGCAATGGTGATAGCCAATTCGCCATGGGCGGAAGCTTACCATGCCTTTTGGAATTATCCTGTAGCTTTACAGGTAGGCGGATTCAACCTGTTCAGCCATCACAGTGAACCTCTGACGCTGATGGCGTTCATCAACGATGCCTTGATGGCGGTATTCTTCTTTTCCGTGGGATTGGAAATCAAGCGTGAAGTGCTGGTAGGCGAACTTTCCAGCCTGCGCCAGGCGTTGCTTCCCATCATCGCGGCGGTGGGAGGGATGATTGTCCCCGTGGCAATTTACTTTGCGATGACCGCCGGAACGCCTGCCGAAGGAGGCCTG
The DNA here is from genome assembly GCF_002159615.1 of Bacteroides sp. An279. Classification (NCBI taxonomy): domain Bacteria; kingdom Pseudomonadati; phylum Bacteroidota; class Bacteroidia; order Bacteroidales; family Bacteroidaceae; genus Bacteroides; species Bacteroides sp. An279. The sequence continues at coordinate 10,481 of NZ_NFJA01000032.1, read as the reverse complement.
GCGGTACCCATGGCGACTGATATCGCATTTTCCTTGGGCGTGTTGAGCCTGTTCGGCAAGCGTGTGCCCCTGAGCCTGAAGATTTTCCTGACCGCCTTTGCCGTAGTCGATGACATTGGAGGCATTCTGGTTATCGCCTTTTGCTATACGTCTCATTTGGCTGGAGGATATTTGCTGGCTGCGGTTGCGGTTCTTGTTATCCTGCTGATAGCTAACCGGATGCAGGTTATGTCGCGCACGTTTTATTGCGTGGCAGGTATTGCGGTGTGGTATCTTTTCCTTCAGTCGGGCGTGCATGCTACGATTGCAGGTGTGCTGGTGGCGTTCACGATTCCTTCCATCCCGTGCCTGAACGTGAAGAAATACATCACGCGCATCCGTGAGAACATTGCCGAATTCCCGCATTTCGACAAGAGCAGTATTCTTCTTACTCCGAATCAGATAGATGCATTAAAGAGTATTGAGTCGGCTTCCGACAAGGTGATTTCGCCTCTCCAGTTTATGGAAGACCGTATGCATGGAATGGTGAACTACCTGATTATGCCACTTTTCGCCTTTGCCAATGCAGGCATTACGCTTTCGGGAGGAGGCGGAGAGATAGCCGGCATAGTGACGTATGCCGTAGTATTAGGTTTGGTAGTGGGTAAGTTTGTGGGGATTTATTCCTTTACGTGGTTGGCTGTACGCTTGCGTGTCACTTCTTTGCCGCAAGGGATGAACTGGCGGAATACAGCGGGAGTGGCATTATTAGGCGGTATTGGCTTTACCGTTTCGCTTTTTATTGCCAATCTTTCCTTTGGGGCAACTGATGAGGTATTGCTGGGCCAGGCAAAGTTAGGAGTGCTGGCAGGTACGGTATTGGCAGGCATCCTGGGGTATGCGATGCTTAAACTGACATTGCCGAAAGCAGATAGTGCCGGAGCAGATAATCCTGACGTTTCATAGCCCCAACCGCCATTCTGATAAGATTGTACTTTGCTCGATATGATGTTATACATTTCGTTGATATTATCATTGAATACGGAACACTACACAGAATGCACGGAGAAATCCAGAAGAAAAATATAAAAAATGAATGTCCGCAAACAGTCAATACATCCCCCTGAAAAATGAATATATACTACATCGGCAAATACAGTATTTCAACTCCGGCGGATTGACTAATTGCGGGCATTCATAAAAAGTGTTTAGGCTTAATGTGCCGTTTTCGGGCGTGATCAGGTGTGTTTGGGAATCATTCTAAATCGCCAAGCGATAAATTCAAAACAGTTTCTATAAAAAAACGAAAAACTATCCTACTCTTACCTGCCCTGCGGTGAAATTCACTATCTTTGCGGCAATTATACAAAAATGAAACCTTAAGAATGAAACAGTACAACAAGATCAACAATCTGGTAGGCTGGTTCGCTTTCCTTGTTGCAGCATTTACTTACTGCATGACTATCGAACCTACTGCCAGCTTTTGGGATTGTCCCGAGTTTATCACCACCGGATACAAACTGGAAGTAGGCCATCCCCCTGGCGCACCTTTCTTTATGCTGACAGCCAACTTGTTCAGCCAGTTTGCCAGCGACCCATCGCAAGTGGCGGTCATGGTAAATATCATGAGCGCATTGATGAGTGCAGCATGTATCCTGTTCCTGTTCTGGAGCATTACGCACCTTACTAAAAAACTGATTTGTCCCGAAGAAAAAGAAATGACAACCGGTAAGCTTATTGCCATCATGGGTGCGGGACTGGTGGGTGCACTGGCTTATACATGGAGCGATACTTTCTGGTTCAGTGCCGTAGAAGGTGAAGTATATGCTTATTCCAGTCTCTTTACCGCCGTAGTGTTCTGGTTGATTCTGAAATGGGAAAACCGTGCTCACGAAGCTCACAGCGACCGTTGGCTTATCCTGATAGCCTATCTGACGGGTTTGTCAATCGGAGTCCACTTGCTGAACTTGCTTTGTATTCCCGCCATTGTACTGGTATATTATTATAAAAAGAATCCCAATGCCAACCTGAAAGGAAGCTTGATGGCACTGGTTGGTTCGATGATACTGATAGCCGTAGTACTTTATGGTATCGTACCGGGCATCGTGAAAATAGGTGGTTGGTTCGAACTGCTGTTTGTCAACAGTTTGGGATTCTCGTTCAATACCGGACTTATTATTTATATCATCCTTTTGGCGGCCAGCCTTATATGGGGTGTATACGAAAGCTATACCGTACGTAGCCGGAAACGGATGAACATTTCTTTCCTTACCACTGTAGGATTGTTGGGTATCCCCTTCTACGGACATGGATGGAGCAGTGTGCTTATCGGCATTATCGTACTGGCGGTTCTGGCATTGTACCTGTTTGCCAAACTTCCTGAAAAATATCAAGTCAGTGCCCGCACGCTTAATACTTCCTTGCTTTGCATGATGATGATGGTGGTGGGATATTCTTCATACGCCGTTATCGTTATCCGTTCATCGGCAAATACGCCGATGGATCAGAATTCGCCTGAAGACATTTTTACCTTGGGCGAATACTTGGGACGTGAACAATACGGTACGCGCCCACTTTTCTACGGACAGACGTATGCTTCGAAAATGGCACTCGAAGAAGTCGATGGGGGCTGTGTATATGCCATGACAGAAGGTGCACCTGTCTATCAGCGTAAAGAAAAAGAGCGTCCGGACGAGAAAGACAGTTATGAAATCGTACGCCACAAGAGCGAATACAAGTATGCACAAAACATGATATTCCCTCGCATGTATAGTTCGGATCATGCAGCGGCCTACGAAAGTTGGTTAGGAAGTGTAGAAGGTCGTCAGGTCCCATACGACCAGTGTGGGGAAATGCTGATGGTGAAGATACCTACCCAATGGGATAACATCAAGTTCTTCTTCATCTACCAGTTGAATTATATGTATTGGCGTTACTTTATGTGGAACTTCGCCGGACGGCAGAACGATATTCAAGGTCAGGGCGAAATCGAGCACGGCAACTGGATTACCGGTATTTCGTTCATCGACAAGATGTTGGTGGGTGACCAAACTTTATTGCCAAGCGATTTGAAAAATAATAAGGGGCACAACGTGTTTTATTGTTTGCCTTTGGTACTGGGACTAATCGGCTTGTTCTGGCAAGCTTATCGGGGCGAACGGGGCATCCAGCAGTTCTGGATTGTATTTTTCCTGTTCTTTATGACGGGACTTGCCATTGTGCTTTACCTGAACCAGACACCGCAACAACCACGTGAACGTGACTATGCATACGCAGCTTCCTTCTATGCTTTTGCCATCTGGATAGGTCTGGGAGTAGCAGCTATCGCCGAATGGCTAAAGAAAAAGTTAGGCGAGAAACCATCAGCTATTCTTGCCAGCGTGGTATGTCTGCTTGTTCCTTTACAAATGGTAAGCCAGACATGGGATGACCACGACCGGAGCGGACGTTATACGTGCCGCGACTTCGGACAAAACTATTTAAATTCCGTGCAAACCGATGGTAAACCGATAATTTTCACCAACGGTGACAATGACACATTCCCCTTGTGGTACAATCAAGAGACCGAAGGTTTCCGTACGGATGTGCGTGTATGCAACTTGAGCTATCTGCAGACCGATTGGTACATCGACCAAATGCGTCGTCCGGCATACGACTCGCCTTCCGTTCCTATAGACTGGGAGCGTATCGACTACGTACAAGGACACAACGAAGCGGTTTATGTACGTCCCGATGCAATGGAAACTATCAACAATTATTACAAGCAATATCCCGAAGAAGCGAAGAAAGAGTTCGGTGACAATCCATACGAACTGAAGAATATCCTGAAATACTGGGTACGTTCGCCGAAGGAAGGCTTGCAAATGATTCCGACGGACAGCATTGTCATCAAGCTGGACAAAGAAGCAATCAAACGTTCGGGTATGCTTACTCCCGATTCGATTCCTGATTATATGCACATCTCACTGAAAGGCAAACGCGTACTATACAAAAGCGAACTGATGATGCTGGAAATGCTTGCCAATACCAACTGGGAACGTCCGATGTATATGGCGATTACCGTGGGTCAGGAAAATCATCTGAACCTGACTAATAACTTCCTGCAAGAAGGTTTGGCATACCGCATCACTCCGTTCGACAACGCCAAACTAGGACGGCGTATTGATTCGGAAAAGATGTACGATAACCTGATGCACAAGTTCAAATTCGGTGGCATTGATAATCCGGATATCTATTTGGATGAAACCGTGCTCCGTATGTGCGATACGCACCGCCGTATGTTCGTTCAATTGGCTTCCCAATTGATAAAAGAAGGCAAGAACGACAAGGCATTGGAAGTTCTTGATTATTGCGAAAAAGTGATTCCGAGCACTACGGTGCGCCATGACTACATCTACAGCAGTTCGAAAGAAATGGCGGATGATTACGCAAAACTGGGTGAAACTGGGAAAGCAGAAAATATCCTCTGCCAGTTAGCGCAAAATTCGGTAGAATATGCTGCTTGGTATATGAGCCTTGACGATATACGTTTGGCCAGTTCGTACGAAGAGTGCATACGCCACTATACCATCTTAGACGATGTCTGCAAAGCGCTTGAAAAGTTGAAGGATGAAAACGGTAAACCACTTGAATCGGCAACTAGCTACCGTCATCAGTTCGACCAGCTATATGGCTTGCTGGAAAACCGTATAGGAAAAGCTAATCCGGCTCATGAATAGTTTATAGTTAACAATTAACAGTTAACAATGAATAGTTAGCAACAGTTATGCAACAAGCCTGTTATATACTATTCATTGTTGACTATTAATTACTTTCAAAATACTGTTATGCTTATCGAACAACCTCCCTTATTGCTTCGATGGATTTATCCACGTGCTTTATGGCGTATGGATAAAAATGAAAAAGCTGTTTATCTGACTTTCGATGATGGGCCTATCCCCAACATCACACCTTGGGTACTCGACTTATTAGACAAATATAACATCAAGGCTACCTTTTTTATGGTGGGTGATAACGTACGTAAGCACCCTGAAGAATTCCGTATGGTAGTAGAACGAGGCCATCGCATCGGGAACCATACTTTCAATCATATTCGAGGCTTCGAATATCTGAGCCAGAATTATCTGGCAAATACCGACAAGGCAAATGAATACCTGCATACAGATCTTTTCCGTCCTCCTCATGGCCATATGCGCTGGGTGCAATATCATGTATTGAAAAAGAAATACCGCATCGTGATGTGGGATCTTGTCACCCGTGACTACAGCAAGCGTCTTACCGGTCCGCAAGTGCTTGCCAAGGTCAAAAAATATGTCCGAAACGGTTCCATCATCACTTTCCACGACTCTATCAAGTCTGAGCCGCGCCTGAAGTATGCCTTACCCCGTGCTATCGAATGGCTGTTGGCACAAGGCTACACATTCAAAGTATTCGAATAACACGGTCGCAGAATATTGTGGTGATGCTCATTCCCCCGTTATTGTAGTAGCCCATCTGTTCGCATGAAGCGAACAGGAGGCTTCATTTTATCAGAAACAGACATACGCTTTTCATCCTATAACTTGATTGTCCTATTACCGTGTTGTTCAGGGATTGTATTGTGAAATGCCATTCGTTATCATGTCTGTATGAATCTTTGCATTCCCATTGAGGCTTCAATAATAAAGATAGCGCACCGATGGAGGAATTGGGTGTCAAGAAGCGATTGACACACCTACATCGGTGCCGCATTTTAGTTTTCAGAGCGTAAGTATTCCACCAGCTGCTGCACGGCACGGGCACGGTGGCTGATTTTATTCTTTTCTTCGTTTCCCATTTCGGCAAATGTCTCGGCATAGCCTTCGGGCTGGAAGACGGGGTCGTAGCCGAAGCCTGCGGTGCCGCGGCGTGCTTCGATGATGTTGCCCTGCACGATGCCTTCGAACAGATGCTCTTTGCCGCTTTCGATGAGGCAGATGGCGGTGCGGAAGCGGGCACGGCGGTTTTCCTTTCCTTCCATTTCGGAAAGCAATTTGCGCATGTTGGCTTCCGAGTCATGTCCTTCGCCTCCGGCATAGCGTGCCGAGTAGATGCCCGGTGCGCCGCCGAGGGCTTCCACTTCCAGTCCCGTATCGTCGGCAAAGCAATCCATGCCGTAGTTCAGGTAGATGTATCCGGCTTTCAGGCGGGCGTTTCCTTCGAGGGTATCGGCGGTTTCAGGAATATCGGCGTGACAATCGATGTCGTTCAGGCTCAATATCTCCAGTTTGTCGCCGAGAATGGCGCGTATCTCTTCGAGCTTATGCGCGTTGTTGGTTGCAAAAACGAGTTTCTTTTTCATTGCGTTGGTGGGTTTATTTTTTAGGAGTTAAGAAGTTAAGGAGTTAAGAAGTTAAGCCAATACTTTAGATAACAAATCACAAACAAAACTATTGACTTAACTCCTTAACTTCTTAACTCCTTTATTTCACTTTCAGCTTGTCGAATCCTTCTCCGTATACGCCTACGACGTTGCTTTGCGAGATGAAAGCGTTGGGGTCGATGTCTTTCACGAGGCGGAAGATGTCGAGCGACTGGGTCTTTTTTGCCAGTACCACTACTACCTTGATATTCTGTTTGCTGTACCATCCTTGCCCGTCAAGCAGGGTGACACCGCGGTCTATCCGGGTGGAGATGCCTTCGGCTATCTCTTCGTACTTGCGCGAGAAGATGAGGAACTGCACCGACTGGCGTGCGCTGTTGATGACATAATCAATCACGGTGCTCATGATGAAGAGCACGCAGAAGCCGAAGAGCACGCGCCGCCAGTCGTGGAAGATGAAATAGCACGACGAGATGATGACGATGTCGCAATACATCATCATGCGTCCCAGCGTCACGTCCTTGTATTTATTGATAATCCAGGCGATGATGTCGGTGCCGCCCGTGCTTCCGTTGTTGCAGAACACGATGCCGATACCGAATCCAAGCATGCCGGCTCCGATGACACATGCCATGAAGTCTTGTCCCGGTCCGAGGAGTTGGGGCAGGTGTCCGGAATCGTCTTTCAGCAGCCACTGGAAGAGCCAGAGCAGGAAGGTCAGCATAAAGATGGCATATACGGTCTTTACACTGAACTTTGGTCCCAGTATTTTCAGGGCAAATCCTAAGAATATGGCATTGATAATGAAGTAGGATACTTGTATCTCTACTCCTGTAGCGTAATAGATAATGGCGGAAATACCCGTCACGCCTCCCGTCGTAATCTGGTAGGGGAGCAGGAACATCGCCCAGCCCAGCGCGTAGAGTACCAGCCCGAAAGTAATGGCAAGGTAATCTTTCGACTCGCGGCTTATCTTCTTGATTAATGCTAACTCCATAGATAATTGGTTTAAACGCAGATTAACGCGGATTGACGCAGATTTTTTTTATTTTTAATCTGCGAAAATCTGCGTTAATCTGCGTTTCTTTTATTTATAACACGATGTTTACGATTTTCTTCGGCACGATGATGACCTTCTTCGGAGTCTTGCCTTCAATCCATTTCTGAGACTGCTCTTCCGCCATTACCGCTGCCTGTATGGTGTCGTTGTCGGCATCCGCAGGGAATTCCATGGTGAAACGTGCTTTCCCGTTGAAAGAGATGGTATATTTCACCGTGTCTTCCTTCAGGTAGTCTTCGTTCCATGCAGGCCATTGGGCATCGCATACGGTGGTGCCGTGTCCCAACGCTTCCCAAAGCTCTTCGGCAAGGTGAGGCGCGAAGGGGGCAAGCAGGATAACGAGGTCGGTCAGCACTGCCTTGTTGCGGCTCTTCAGCGCGGTCAGTTCATTGACACAAATCATGAAGGCACTGATAGAGGTATTGTATGAGAAGACCTCGATGTCGCCCGTAACTTTCTTTATCAGTTTATGGATAGACTTCAGTTCTTCTTTCGTAGCTTCGCCTTCCGCAGGCAGGAATTCGCCCTGACGCCCGTAGAACAGGTTCCAGAGTTTCTTCAGGAAGCGGTGCACACCGTCGATGCCGTTCGTGTCCCAAGGTTTCGACTGCTCTACCGGACCCAGGAACATTTCGTACATACGCAGGGTGTCGGCTCCGTATTTCTCGACAATCATGTCGGGGTTCACCACGTTGTACATCGACTTGCTCATCTTCTCTACCGCCCAGCCGCAGATGTACTTACCGTCTTCGAGGATGAATTCGGCATCGTGATATTCGGGACGCCAGTTCTTGAAGGCTTCGATGTCGAGCACGTCATTGGTCACGATGTTCACGTCTACGTGTAAAGGTGTCACGTCGTATTGGTCTTTCAGGCCGAGAGAGACGAAGGTGTTGGTATCCTTGATGCGGTATACGAAGTTGCTCCGTCCCTGAATCATGCCTTGGTTCACCAGTTTCTGGAACGGTTCTTCCTTGACACTTACGCCGAGGTCGAACAGGAACTTGTTCCAGAAACGGGAATAGATAAGGTGCCCCGTAGCATGTTCGGTACCGCCTACGTAGAGGTCTACGTTCTGCCAGTAGCGGTCTGCCTTTTCCGATACCAGTGCTTTATCGTTGTGCGGGTCCATGTAGCGCAGGTAATAGGCACTCGAACCGGCAAAGCCCGGCATGGTATTCAGTTCGAGCGGGAATACATGCACGTTGTCTATCTTCGTATTCTCTACCACTTCGCCTTTCTCTACATCCCAAGCCCATTTTGTAGCGTGTCCCAACGGAGGCTCGCCAGTTTCGGTAGGCAAGAACTTGTCGACTTCGGGCAATTCCAGCGGAAGCTTGTTTTCGTCAATCATGTAAGGCATGCCGTCCTTGTAATATACCGGGAACGGTTCGCCCCAATAACGCTGGCGCGAGAAGATAGCGTCGCGCAGTCGGTAGTTCACCTTTACACGTCCCAAGTGGTGTGCTTTCACATATTCCTTGGTAGCGGCAATGGCTTCCTTAATGGTCAGGCCGTTCAGGTTCAAGTCGCAATAAGGCGTTACACCGGCTTTCGGCGAATTGCATACGATACCTTCCTTGGCATCGAAGCTTTCTTCACTTACGTCACATCCCTCTACCAGCGGAACGATGGGGAGGTTGAAATGCTTGGCAAAAGCATAGTCGCGGCTATCGTGTGCCGGTACCGCCATAATGGCTCCGGTTCCATATCCAGCCAATACATAGTCGCTAATCCAGATAGGTACGGCATCGCCCGTGAAAGGATTGATGGCATACGAGCCGCTGAATACACCCGTCACACGGCGGTCGGCGATGCGTTCACGTTCGGTACGTTTCTTGGTACGGTCCAGATAAGCTTCCACTTCGGCACGCTGTCCGTCGGTAGTGACTTGCGGAACCAGTTCGCTTTCGGGAGCCAGTACCATGAAGGTCACGCCGAACATCGTATCGGCACGGGTGGTGAAGATGGTAAATTCGAGGTCACGGTCTTTCACCTTGAACCGCACTTCCGTACCTTCCGAACGGCCTATCCAGTTGCGTTGGGTTTCTTTCAAAGAGTCGGTCCAGTCGATGTGGTCCAGTCCGTCAAGCAAGCGTCCTGCGTATGCCGACACACGCAAGCACCACTGGCGCATCTTCTTCTGCACTACGGGATAGCCTCCGCGTTCGCTTACACCGTCTACCACTTCATCGTTTGCCAGCACCGTACCCAGTTGCGGACACCAGTTTACCATGGTTTCGCCCAGGTAGGCGATGCGGTAGTTCATCAGCGTTTCCTGTTGCTGCTTTTCGCTCATTGCCTTCCATTCGTCGGCGCTGAAGCTCAGTTCTTCCGAGCAAGCTGCGTCCAGCCCTTCGGTACCCTGCTTTTCGAAGTGCTCTATCAGTTTTTCGATGGGTTGTGCCTTGCCGCAGGTGTTGCAATAGAAGCTGTTGAACATTTTCTGGAAAGCCCATTGCGTCCAGTGGTAATACTTAGGGTCGCAGGTACGCACTTCGCGGTCCCAGTCGAACGAGAATCCTATCTTGTCCAGCTGCTCGCGGTAGCGGTTGATATTGTTCTGGGTTGTGATGGCAGGATGCTGCCCGGTCTGGATGGCGTATTGTTCCGCCGGAAGCCCGTAGGCGTCATATCCCATCGGGTTCAGCACGTTGAAGCCTTGCAGGCGTTTGTATCTGGCATAAATGTCGCTGGCGATGTATCCCAGCGGATGGCCTACGTGAAGTCCCGCTCCCGAAGGATAAGGGAACATGTTCAGCACGTAGAACTTCTGTTTCGATTCGTCTTCGGTAACCTGGTAGGTTTTCTGTTCCACCCACTTCTGTTGCCATTTCTTTTCGATCTCTCTGAAATTATATTCCATGGTGATATTGTGTTGTGATTTTGATTTTACACCTTATATTATAAGCTGCGCAAAGATACAAAGAAATCCTTTATTTGCAACGAATGAAGGGCGGAAGAGTTTGAAGTGAGGGAAAGAAACGAGAATACGGCAGAGTCAACCAGCGAGTGCAACATTACGAAATATTTTTGAAAAAGACCTCAGCCGGAGTCAAGAAATTGAGTTTTTCTCTCGGTCTGGCATTAATTTTCTTCCTG
>NZ_NFJA01000031.1:0-36459 GCF_002159615.1 Bacteroides sp. An279 | reverse complement strand
CGAAGAACAGGAGCGAAAAGGACCAAAAAATCGCCCAAAGCACACACGAAAACGGATACATCAAGCCAAGAAAAACTTTTTGGAGAAATTCAAAACAGCTTCTTATTTTCTTGTTTCACAATTTGTAAAGTCATAATCTTTCCGTATATTTGTTTCATTGTTTTTTATTTGGAGTATATATGATAAAATGAAGCGAATATGAATGTCAAAGTTCGATTGATAGTGATGAACTTCCTGCAATTTGCTGTGTGGGGGGCTTACTTGACTTCGATGGGGACGTATCTGGCAGGAATTGGGCTGGGAGGTCACATCGGGATATTTTATGCTATGCAAGGTATCGTTTCCTTGTTCATGCCGGCGATTTTGGGTATCATAGCCGACCGTTGGGTGCCTGCCCAGCGGCTTTTGGGGCTGAGTCATTTGCTGGCTGCTCTGTTTATGGCGGGTGCAGGTTATTATGGCTTGACGGCAGGCGACCAGGTTTCGTTTCCTGTTCTGTTTGCTTTTTATTCAATGAGTGTGGCATTTTATATGCCTACATTGGCATTGTCAAATTCAGTAGCTTATTCCGCCCTTGACCGCGCAGGGCTGGATACTATCAAGGCTTTTCCACCCATTCGTACGTGTGGCACGATTGGCTTCATTTGTTCTATGTGGCTGGTGGATTTGTGGGGATTCCAATCCAATTATATGCAGTTTTTTGTTTGTGCTGGTTGGGGTGTTCTGCTTGCTGTTTATGCCAACACACTTCCTGCTTGTCCGGTAAATCGTGGCGGTGGAGGTACGAAATCATTGGCTGAGGCATTGGGGTTGAAAGCTTTCCTGTTGTTCCGCCGGCGCAAGATGGCTGTTTTTTTTATATTTTCCATGTTGCTGGGAGTTTCTTTGCAGATTACCAATGGTTTTGCCAATCCGTATATTACGAGTTTCAGTGCTATTCCTGAGTATGCTGATACGTTCGGCGTTCAGCATGCCAATTTACTTATTTCCTTGTCGCAGATTAGCGAGACGTGCTGTATCCTGCTGATACCTTTTTTCCTGAGTCGTTTCGGTATCAAGAAGGTGATGCTTATCGCAATGGTGGCGTGGGTATTGCGCTTTGGCTTGTTCGGTTTTGGAAATCCGGGTGAAGGTGTGTGGATGTTTATCCTTTCGATGATTGTGTATGGTGTGGCTTTCGATTTTTTCAACGTGTCTGGCTCTTTGTTTGTCGACAAAGAAACGGATGTGGATGTGCGTTCCAGCGCGCAGGGGCTGTTCATTATCATGACCAATGGCTTGGGAGCTACCATCGGTACGCTGAGTGCGCAGGCGGTGGTCAATCGTTTTGTCGACTTCAACAGTTCGCTTCCTCAGGTAGAGGGATGGAGCCGTGCTTGGTTTGTTTTTGCTGCATACGCATTGGTGGTGGCAATCTTGTTTGCCATCGTCTTTAAATATAAACACGTGAAGGAATGAAAGAGGTTGAACTGAAGATTCTGGATATGTCATCGGTCTTGAAACCGTCAGATTCGTTTGCGTTGGTTTTGGAAGAAGTTGGGGGAGAGGAACGGAAACTGGCATTGATTATCGGGGCGGTTGAAGCGCAGGGCATCAAAATGGCGGAAATGCACTATAGGCCGCCACGTCCGTTTACGCACGACTTGTTGTTGAATGTGATGGCAGTTGGTCGTCTGCAATGTCTGAAAGGGGTTATTTATCAAGTGAAGAATGGAATATATTCCACCTATTTATATATAAGGAGAGCCGATGGGGAAGTGGATGTAGTAGATGCGCGTACGTCGGATGCCATTGTGTTGTCATTGCGGGCAGGTTTCCCGCTTTATGTATACGAAGATATTTTGGAAAAAGAACATTTGCGCAATATTTCTTCGGACGGTTCCAGCTATACGATGTCAATCAACTCGGTAGATATTGATATGCTGAAAAGGGCGATGGATGAGGCGGTTCAGTGTGAAGATTATGAACGCGCGTCGCAATTGCGGGATGAAATCCGCAAACGGGAAAATGAAGAAAACAATAAAAACTAATACAGGGAGGAATTATGCATACATTTTATACGCCTGACATAAGGACTAAAGCGGAGTTGCCCGAAGAAGAGGCGGCTCATTGTCTGCGTGTGCTGCGGCTTACCGTGGGAGATGAAGTCTTGTTGACCGATGGAAAGGGGTTTTTCTACAAGGCTTTGATAGATGGCATTGCCGGGAAGCGGTGCCGTGTAAAGGTTATTGAAACCATTGCTCAGGAACCGCTTTGGACAGGACATTTGCATCTTGCCATGGCTCCTACGAAGAACATAGACCGTACGGAGTGGTTTGTGGAGAAGGCTACCGAGATTGGTTTTGATGAACTGACATTTTTGAATTGCCGTTTTTCGGAACGTAAAGTGGTGAAGAATGAGCGTATTGAGAAAATTGTGATATCCGCAGTCAAGCAGTCGCTAAAAGCACGGAAACCCTTGGTGAATGGAATGGTAGATTTTGCCAAGTTCGTGTGTAAGGACTTTCCGGGACAAAAATTCATAGCTCATTGTTATGAGGGAGAAAAGCCTTTGTTAAGGAACGTGCTGAATCCGGAAGCTGGAGCAGTGGTACTGGTGGGGCCTGAAGGTGACTTTAGTCCGGAAGAAGTAAAGCTGGCGGAATCTTTCGGCTTCCAGCCGGTAAGCCTGGGAAAGTCAAGGCTGCGGACGGAGACGGCGGCATTGGTATCGGTGCATTTGATGAACTTGGTACATGTGAATGAATAAATAATAAAATGAATGTCTGCAAACAGCCAATATGTACCCCTGAAAAATGAATATATACTGCATGTGCGAATGAATATATACTTCATCTGCGATTGAATATATACTTCATCCGCCTATGGATATATACTTCATCTGCCAATGCAGTACTATTGCGTTTTCAACTTAGTTAGATGGGGGTAGATGCGGACATTAATAATAAATTTTTTAATATATAAATGTTATGATACAGAAGAAGACAATAAGTGTTTGGATGGCCTGTTGGACGATGCTTGTGGGGATGATGGTGTCTTGTACAGGCGGAAATGAATATGAATCTGCTTTGCCCGAAGACGCTGCTTTGGTGATATCCGTCAATCCCGTGTCTATTGTCGATAAAAGCGGATTGTCGGGAGAAACAGGAAAAAACGCTGTGCAAAGGCTGGGAGATGCATTGAAAAGTGGTATGCAAGGCTCCGGGCAATTAATAGATAAGATAATTGAAAACCCTTCGGAAAGTGGTATTGATTTTCGCAGGAATCTTTATTTTTTTATGGAATCGCAATCTATTTCGGCCGGGATGTTGGCACGTGTGTCTGACGAGGGGAAGCTGGAAGAGTTATTCAAGGCTTTGAGCAAGCAACAGATTTGTTCAATGCCGATGGAAGAGAATGGTTGTTCGTGGACGGTTATGGGAAATGTGCTTGCGGCCTACACGTCAGATGCATTACTGTTGCTGGCCGACCCTAATGGAGGTGCACCGCAAGATCTGTTGCATACTGCTTCGATGTTGTTGCGCCAAGGCGAGAAAGAAGGTTATCGTGCCACTTCGGATTTTGCGAGGATGAAGAGTGGGAATGGAGATGTCATAGCTTTGGGAACGCTTGATTTGATTCCCGGACGTTACGTGACTCCGATGATGATGGGTATTTCCGGCGACATGAAGATGAAGGATGTGAAATGTATGGCGGAGGTTACTTTTGGAGAAGGGAAGATGACCGTTGACTTTACTGACCTGACAACGGATCCTGTGATGAAGCAGATGAAAGACAGGCAAATGCAAGTGTTCGGGAAGGTGTCGGGCAAGTATTTGGATTTTTTCCCTGCCAATACGGGTTTCTGGTTATCGGTGAATGTGGATGGAAAGAAGGCGTATGAAATGTTGAAAGAGCATCCAGTGTTCAATAACCAGTTGGAAAATTCGATGATGCCTGTCGATTTTGAGGCCATATTCAGTGCATTGAAAGGAGATATGGCAATTGCGGGTGATTTGCTGGCGAATAAGTTTATTGCGTATGCTGATGTGACAGATAATGGCTTTCTTCAGACATTCGAGGACTTGAAGCCTTTGCTCTTGCTGACAGGCGGGCAGATGAAACTGATAAACCGTGGAACTTCTGCATACGAATTTTGGATGATGGATGGCAGTATGCTTGGCATGCGTCCTGGAAGTTTGTCTTTCTGGTTTGGGGTCTCTGACGGAAAGTTTTATTTTACCAATGATTCCCGGTTGGTAGATGCATCTGTGGAAGGACTCTCTTTGCGTGATTGCCCGTGGGGGAAGGAAGTGAAGGGAAAACGTTGTTTTTATGCAATGAACCTTGCTGCGTTGCTGGAAACTGGGCAATCATTTCCAGACCGTCCTGAAATGGAGGCGCTCAGGTTTGTGAAGGGGTTGGATTACCTTGTCATTGAATCGGTTGATGCGGAAAAGTCACGGATGGAACTGATAATGAAAGACAAGAAGCAAAATATTCTCCGTGTGCTGTTGAGTTCGATAAATTAAAGTGTGATTCATGCGTTCGGGACGGTATTTGTCAGAGCAATGGGTATCGTTCCCGAATGGAAGAATAAAGAATGGAAGACAATGGAAACAATAGAGTTGCAACAAACGTTGCCGGAAGTATTTGCCGGCAAGGATATGGTTATCTCAGATGTATGGCATCGGCAGATAACCTTTCAAAAAGGGAAGATTTATCTGCTGGAGGCAGCTTCGGGTACAGGTAAATCTTCTCTTTGTAGTTTTATTTATGGGTATCGGAAAGATTATCAGGGTATCATTACTTTTGACGGGCGTAATGTGCGCAGTTTTTCGGTGCGTGAATGGGTGGATTTGCGAAAACGTTCGTTGAGTATGCTTTTTCAGGAAATGAGGTTGTTCGGAGAATTGAGTGCAATCGAGAATATCCGGTTGAAGAATGCATTGACCCGCTATGCTTCGCGGAAACAGGTTGACGAGTGGCTTTTGCGTTTGGGGATTGATGGAAAAAAAGAGCAAAAGGTAAGCCGCATGTCATTCGGGCAGCAGCAACGTGTGGCGTTTGTTCGTGCCTTGTGCCAACCGTTTGACTTTATTTTCTTGGATGAACCAATCAGTCACCTTGACGATGGAAACAGCAAAGTGATGGCAGATATACTTTGTGAAGAAATCGGTAAACGTGGTGCAGGGGTGGTGGTGACGTCCATTGGTAAACATTTGCCTTTGGAATACGATAGGGTGTTGTCATTGTAGTTTAATCATAAAATGTTCATTATAAAAATATGATTTGGAAGTTATTGAAGCAGCATATCAGCCTTTCTCAATTACTGGGTTTTTCATTGGCAAACGTGTGTGGAATGGTAATCGTGTTGCTTGCTGTACAGTTTTATCGGGATGTTTTGCCTATGTTCACTCAGGAAAACAGTTTTTTGAAAGGTGACTATATCATTATAAGTAAGAAAGTAAGTACGTTAGGTACAATTGTAGGCAAGCAGACCACATTTTCAGCTGGAGATATTGCAGAGATAGAAGAACAGCCATTCGTGAAGCGTGTGGGTAGTTTTTTACCTTCTCAATTTAAAGTGATGGCTGGAATGGGGTTGCAAGGCATCAAGATGTCTACCGATTTGTTTTTTGAATCGGTTCCAGATGCGTATGTCGATGTGCAGTCGGAGGAATGGAAATTCAATCCCGAGTCGAATGTCATTCCTATCATCATTCCTCGTAATTATTTGAACTTGTATAATTTCGGGTTTGCGCAAAGTCGGAATTTGCCTCAGTTGTCTGAAGGGATTATCGGTATGGTAAATTTGGATATCCGTTTGGTCGGGAATGGGAAAACCGAGCAAATGAAAGGTCATATCGTAGGTTTTTCCAGTAGGTTGAATACAATATTGGTACCTGAATCTTTTATACGTTGGGCAAATGCACGTTTCAGCACAGGAGTTGAGGCTGAGCCTTCACGATTGATTGTTGAGGTGGGTAATCCAGCCGATGAACGCATCGTGCAGTTTGTCCAGCGCAAAGGCTATGAGATGGAAGGGAACGAACTGGAAGCTGGAAAGACAGTTTGGTTTTTGAAATTGATTGTCGGGGTGGTTTTGTCTGTCGGTTTGTTGATAAGCGTTTTGTCTTTCTATATTTTGATACTTAGTATTTATCTGTTGTTGCAGAAAAATATGCGAAAGCTGGAAACATTGTTGTTGATAGGTTATAGTCCGGCGCAGGTGGCAAGACCCTATCAAATGTTGGCTGTTGTGCTGAATCTGTCTGTGTTGTTGCTGGGCATAGCTATCGTAATAGGGATACGCGGAACTTATTTGCCTGTGATAACTTCGTTGCTTCCTGATGCGGGAAATGAAAGTCTGTTGCCGGCTTTGTTGACGGGAGCGTGTGTCTTTTTACTGGTGTCTGTCTTGAATATAGTTATGGTCCGTCGGAAGGTGGACGGGATTTGGATGCATAAAAAGTAAGTGACTTATGATTGAGCAAGTTGAATTTTCGTTGAAACCTCGAAGAAGAGGATTTCATTTGATTACTCAGGAGGTTGCAAGCCATTTGCCTGTACTTCCAGAAAAAGGTCTGTTACATTTGTTTGTAAAACATACCAGTTGTGCATTGAGCATCAATGAAAATTATGATCCCAGCGTGCGAAATGACATGGAATGTATTTATAATGATTTAGTGAAGGAAAATCAGCCTTATTACACTCATACTGATGAAGGTTCGGATGACATGCCCAGTCATGCCAAATGTAGTTTGACGGGGGTGTCACTGACTATTCCCATTACGGATGGACATATGAATTTGGGTACTTGGCAAGGTATTTATTTATGCGAGTTCAGGGATTATGGTGGGGCGCGCAGAGTGGTAGCTACGATTGTCGGATAAATTTGTCGTTCTCGCACACGATACCGTTTTCAGAACTTTTTCTGTGAATAATTGTTTAAAAAGTAAGCTGTAATGACAGTCATGTTAATATCTTGTTTCACGTTAGGTGGGAAAAGTGGTTTTTTTATAAAAAAATGTTATGTAGAATGACAGGTTTATAAGATATTTATTTAAATTTGCATAGATGATTTGGTCAAACATTGAACAATTGTAAAACTTGTTTCAGGTAACACAGAATATTGAATCTATAATAAAAAGAGTAAAGCTTATGTCAAAAATCGTTGGACACATTTCGCAGGTCATCGGTCCGGTGGTCGATGTGTACTTCAAATTGGAAGAAGGACAGGATGTGGAAAAATCCTTGCCGAAAATCCACGATGCGTTGACTATCGTTCGTAACGATGGGCGTACGCTGGTAATCGAAGTGCAGCAACATATCGGTGAGGATACCGTACGTTGCGTTGCCATGGACAGTACGGACGGATTGAAGCGTGGAATGGAAGTCGTACCTGCCGGTCATCCGATTTCTATGCCGGTAGGAAATCAGATTAAAGGACGTGTGATGAATGTCGTAGGTGATGCGATTGACGGTATGACGGAACTGGATAAAAAAGATGGTTTCCCGATTCACCGTGAGCCGCCTAAGTTCGAAGACCTGGCTACATCACAAGAAGTTCTTTTTACAGGTATTAAAGTTATCGACCTTTTGGAGCCTTATTTAAAAGGAGGTAAAATTGGTTTGTTTGGTGGTGCGGGTGTAGGAAAGACCGTGCTTATCAAAGAGTTGATTAACAACATTGCCAAGAAACACAATGGTTTCTCTGTCTTTGCCGGTGTAGGTGAACGTACGCGTGAAGGTAATGACTTGTTGAGAGAAATGATTGAATCTGGGGTTATCCGCTATGGTGATGAGTTTCTGAAGAGTATGGAAGAAGGAAATTGGGACTTGTCGAAGGTGGATTACAAGGAAGTGGAGAAGTCACAGGTATCCATGGTGTTTGGCCAGATGAATGAGCCTCCTGGTGCACGTCAGTCTGTGGCTTTGTCTGGTCTGACGCTTGCAGAGTCTTTCCGTGACCGTGAAACGGGTGAAAACGGTCCCCGTGATATCTTGTTCTTCATCGATAACATTTTCCGTTTCACTCAGGCTGGTTCTGAGGTATCTGCTTTGTTGGGACGTATGCCTTCGGCTGTGGGTTATCAGCCTACGCTGGCTACTGAAATGGGACAGATGCAGGAACGAATCACTTCTACCAAGAATGGCTCCATCACTTCTGTACAAGCGGTGTATGTGCCTGCTGATGACTTGACGGACCCGGCACCTGCTACAACTTTTACACACTTGGATGCCACAACGGTGTTGAGCCGTAAGATTACGGAGTTAGGAATATATCCGGCTGTAGACCCGTTGGATTCTACTTCACGTATCTTGGATCCGCTGATTGTGGGGAAAGAACATTATGAGACTGCCCAACGTGTAAAACAGATTTTGCAGCGTAATAAGGAATTGCAAGACATCATTTCTATTTTGGGTATGGATGAATTATCTGATGAAGATCGTCTGACCGTGAATCGTGCGCGTCGTGTACAGCGTTTCTTGTCACAGCCGTTTGCTGTTGCCGAACAGTTTACCGGTGTACCGGGTGTAATGGTTTCCATTGAAGATACGATTAAAGGTTTCAAGATGATTCTGGATGGTGAGGTAGATTACTTGCCTGAACAGGCATTCTTGAATGTGGGAACGATTGAAGATGCTATCAAGAAAGGCGAGAAATTGCTTGCGGCAGCGAAAGGATAAGGATTTTGGTTTTAAGTTTTTTTGTTTTTTTATTCTATAGTGAGCTAGGCTATAGAAACTGTAAGTAAGAAACAAATAAGCTGAAGGACTGACAAACTTAAAAATGAATGACTAATGAAAGAACTTCATCTGGTTATCGCTTCACCTGAACGTACTATTTTCGAGGGAAAAGTAGATATGGCTGTTTTACCAGGAGAACTTGGAGAGTTCCAAGTGTTGGTGAATCATGCGCCGCTGATTTCATCGTTGATGGCTGGAGAAGTGAAGTATACGACTGGGACAGAATCGCAGTCCTTGCAAATTAAGGGTGGATTCGTAGAAGTCAGAGACAATCAGATATCAGTTTGCGCTGAACTCTGAAAAAGAGAGATGTAGCAAAGTTAAAGCTGTATTGGCAAAATGTATTTGAAGACCGTAAAGAAGAAATTCATAGAGGAGCTTACTGTGGCAAACATTGTTCTTACAGCAGGAATGGGATTGATTTTTCATTTCGTTATTCCAACGTGGTACTTTGTTTGGTTTCCGATTATCCCTGTGTTCTTTTATCTGTTTGGTTTTTTATACATCTTTATGTTCGCATTCGGTTATGAATTAGGAACGGACAAGATAGCAATGACTTACCTGATATGTAAAGTACTGAAATTGATATTAAGTGCTTTGATACTGGTTTCCTATGGATTCGTGATAAAAGAAGACGTAGTGGCTTTTGTGGCGGCTTTTGTCTTTTATTATTTTGCGTTTCTGGTTTTCGAGACCCGTTTCTTCCTTCGCTTTGAAGCGAAACTGAAATTAAGTAAACAAGTAAAAAATGAAAAGAATACGGTACATAGTATTGACGCTGCTGCTGTTGTCGGCAATTCCGACAATGACGCTGAGGGCGGAGACCGGCGGTGAAGAAGATATAGATGTGAACGAACTTATTTTCGGGCATATCGGTGATGCTTACGAGTGGCACGTGGTCACAGTAGGTGATACACATCTCACCATTCCGCTCCCAGTCATTGTGAAAAGCAGTACGGGCTGGCATGTGTTTTGTTCTTCCCATCTTGCGGAAGGAAAAGAATATGAAGGTCTGTACATAGCCGAAGGAGGAGCTTATGACGGCAAGATAGTGGAGAGGAATGCTGCTGGCGAAGAGGTGAGACCCATTGACATTTCCATTACTAAAAATGTGCTAGGCTTATTCATCAACAGTGCCTTATTGGTAGTGATTATGTTAAGTTGTGCACGTTGGTATAAAAAACATGCTTTGGAACAAGGTGCCCCAAAGGGTGGTGTGGGAATGGTTGAAGCGACAGTAATGTCCATATACAATGATGTGATCAAAGGTTGTATAGGGGAGGATTACAAACGCTATGCTCCTTATTTGCTGACTGCTTTCTTCTTTGTGCTGGTGAATAATCTGATGGGATTGATTCCAATATTCCCAGGAGGTGCTACAGTGACTGGTAATATTGCTATTACTATGGTGCTGGCAATATGTACTTTCCTTTTTACCAATATTTTTGGTACAAAGGCATATTGGAAAGAGATTTTTTGGCCTGAGGTTCCTACATGGCTGAAAGTCCCCATTCCTATGATGCCGTTGATTGAATTCTTCGGTATATTCACTAAACCGTTTGCCTTGATGATTCGTCTTTTCGCCAATATGATGGCGGGGCATGCTGCTTTGTTGAGTTTGATTGCTATCATTTTCATCACAGTTAAGGCCGGTGCTGTCATCAATGGTTCGATGACGGTTGTCGCTGTGGCATTCGGTATTTTTATGAATGCACTTGAACTTTTGGTCGCATTCATCCAAGCGTATGTGTTCACGATGCTTTCGGCGGTGTTTATCGGTTTGTCGAGAGTGAAAGAACATCATGAATAAAAAAGACAATAAATTAAAAAGTATAACCAATTAAATTTTTAGAATTATGTTATTATCAGTTTTATTGCAGGCTGCTGCAGGTGTTGGCATTAGTAAATTGGGCGCTGCTATCGGCGCAGGTATCGCAGTATTGGGTGCAGGTATCGGTATCGGTAAAATCGGTGGTGCTGCCATGGAAGCTATGGCTCGTCAGCCGGAAGCATCTGGTGATTTGCGTATGAATATGATTATTGCTGCTGCTTTGGTCGAAGGTGTTGCCCTTATCGCCATTGTGGTTTGCTTGTTGACATTGTTCTTGTAAAAAATGTAGCTTATGGGATTATTAACTCCGGATCCGGGGCTAGTGTTTTGGATGATTATTACGTTTGGTGTCGTTTTCGTTTTGTTGGCGAAATATGGATTCCCCGTAATCATTAAGGCAGTAGAGGACCGGAAAGCATATATTGACAATTCGCTGAAAGCAGCACGTGAAGCCAATGAACAATTGGCAAACGTGAAGCTTGAGGGTGAAAAGATCTTGGCTCAGGCACGTGAAGAGCAAAACCGCATCTTGAGTGAGGCTGCCGTCACACGTGACCGCATCGTGAAAGATGCTCAAGATAAGGCTATAGTTGAAGGCCAGCGTCTGATGGCAGAAGTGAAAAAGCAGATTGAGACTGAAAAGGAAAGTGCAATCCGCGATATTCGTCGTCAAGTAGCTGTGCTTTCAGTCGAAATAGCTGAAAAGATTATGCGGAGCAAGCTTATTGATGCCAAAGAGCAAAATGCTTTGATAGACCGTATGCTGGATGAAATGCTTGAATCTTCAAAAAAATAATTAGGTTATGAATACGGGAGTTGTTTCCAGACGTTATGCAAAGGCATTGCTTGCTTATGCCAAGACGGTGAATAAGGAAGACAAAGTGTATCAGGAAATGAAAAGACTTGCTACCTATTTTGACCGTGTTGCCGATTTGCGTCATGCAGTGGAGAATCCTGTATTGGATGTCCAGACAAAGCTGAAATTATTGCATGAAGCAGCTGGCGGAGCCAATGTAAGCGACGAGCTGATGCGTTTCTTTAGTCTGGTATTAGAAGAAAAAAGAGAAAAATTCTTGCAGTTCATGACCTGGTCGTACATTGATTTGTATCGTGAGGATAAAAACATTCTCATCGGCAAGTTAATGACTGCTGTGCCATCACCCAAATTGGAAGACTACTTGAAAAAGTCTTTGTCAAAAAGTAACAATAATGCTACTATTGAATTGGATACGAAAGTGGATTCTGAACTGATTGGTGGTTATATCGTAGAGGTCGCCGGGTATCGGATGGATGCCAGTGTGGCTAATCAGTTAAAGCGTGTGAAACAGCAGTTTATAGCAAAAAACAGGAGAATCATTTAATAGAATTGAGAATTTTGAAAGGGGAGAAGCCATGAGCTTCTCCAACTTTCTATTTCTGATTCTTAATATTCAATTTATTAAGCTTATGCCAGAAAATAATAATATCAAACCCAGTGAAGTTTCGGAAGTGTTACTCCAGCAGTTGCAAGGAATAGACACTTCTCTGAAATTCGATGAAGTAGGTACCGTGCTTCAGGTGAGCGATGGCGTGGCTCGTATTTACGGATTACGTAATGCTGAAGCCAATGAATTGCTCCAGTTTGAGAACGGACTTATGGGAGTCGTGATGAATCTGGAGGAAGACAATGTCGGAGCCGTCTTGTTGGGACCTACCGATCAAGTGAAAGAAGGGATGGTCGTTAAGCGGACTAATCGTATTGCCTCTATTAATGTAGGAGAAGGTATGTTGGGACGTGTTATCGACCCGTTAGGGGTACCTTTGGACGGACGTGGTGAAATAGGAGGAGATACTTGTGAAATGCCTTTGGAACGCAAGGCACCGGGAGTAATTTTCCGTCAGCCTGTGACTGAACCGTTACAGACAGGTCTGAAAGCTATTGATGCCATGATTCCTATTGGACGTGGACAGCGTGAGTTGATTATTGGTGACCGTCAGACAGGTAAGACAGCTATTGCCATCGACACTATTATCAACCAGCGTCATAATTACGAAGCAGGAGATCCTGTATATTGCATTTATGTGGCAGTAGGTCAGAAAGGTTCCACTGTTGCGAGCCTTGTAAATGTATTGCGCGAAAAAGGTGCGATGGATTATACGATTGTGGTAGCTGCTACTGCATCCGATCCTGCAGCCTTGCAGTATTTTGCACCATTTGCAGGTGCAGCTATCGGTGAATATTTCCGCGATACGGGCCGTCATGCGTTAGTTGTTTACGATGACTTGTCAAAGCAGGCTGTCGCTTATCGTGAAGTATCTTTGATTTTGCGCCGCCCTTCAGGCCGTGAAGCCTATCCGGGCGATATCTTCTATCTGCATTCTCGTCTGTTGGAGCGTGCGGCAAAGATTATCAGCCAGCAAGAGGTGGCAGAAACCATGAACGATTTGCCTGCAAGCCTGAAAGGGAAGGTGAAAGCGGGTGGTTCGCTTACCGCGTTGCCTATTATCGAGACACAGGCAGGCGACGTTTCGGCTTATATTCCTACCAATGTGATTTCTATTACCGATGGTCAGATATTCTTGGAAACAGACTTGTTCAACCAAGGTTTCCGACCTGCCATCAATGTGGGTATTTCTGTATCCCGTGTCGGTGGTAGCGCACAGGTCAAGAGTATGAAGAAAGTGGCAGGTACGTTGAAAATTGACCAGGCTCAGTATCGCGAACTGGAGGCTTTCTCTAAATTCAGTAGTGATATGGACCCCGTTACTGCCATGGCTATCGACCGTGGCCGTAAGAACAACCAGTTGCTTATCCAGCCTCAGTATTCACCGATGCCGGTAGGCGAGCAGGTTGCCATCTTGTATTGTGGAACACACTCGTTGATGCGTGATATTCCTATTGATAAGGTTCGCGCATTTCAGGATGCGTTTCTTACTACGATGCGTGCTAATCATCAAAAAGATGTATTGGATGTGTTGGCAAGTGGAAAAATCAATGACGAGGTGACAACAATCATCGAAAAAGTAGCGGCAGACACTGTAGGACAATTTAAAGACAAATAATCATCATGGCATCACTGAAAGAAGTAAAAGGAAGAATCAATTCCATCAACGGGACGCTGAAAATCACTTCGGCGATGAAGATGGTAGCCTCTGCCAAGCTCCATAAGGCGCAAGGCGACATTGAAAATATGCTTCCTTACGAACGAAGACTGCACCATATGCTCACTAATTTTTTAAGTTCGGGACAAAGTGTGGAGTCGCCTTTCATTGTGAAACGTGATGTGAGGAAGATTGCGATTGTCGTGTTTGCATCGAATAGTAGTTTGTGCGGGGGATTCAATGCAAATGTGATTCGCCATTTGCAGGAAACGGTAGCAGAATATGCTCAGGCAGTGCGGAAGGATGATATCCTGATTTATCCGGTAGGACGTAAAGTGGCTGATGCTGTCAAGAAGATGGGATACACTCCAATGGGTGACTATCAACACATGAGTGGAAAGCCCAATTACAAAGAAGCATCCGATTTGGCAGAGGAGCTTATTGACCGTTATTTGGCTGATGAAATTCAGGAGGTCATCTTGCTGTACAACCATTTTAAGTCTTCATCTTCGCAGATTCTGACCAAAGAGGCGTATTTGCCGCTTGATTTGTCTGCAGAGCAGAAAAATCAAGAAGGGGAAGACGATACGCGGAAATTCCACATGGAGGCTGATTATATTATTGAGCCTTCGGCAGAACGGGTGATGCAGGAACTATTACCCAAGGTACTGCGTCTGAAGATTTATACCGTTTTGCTTGACTCGGCTGCAGCCGAACATGCAGCACGTACGATGGCGATGCAGATTGCTACGGATAATGCCAATGACTTGCTTCAAGAGCTTACATTGCTTTATAATAAGAGCCGTCAGCAGGCAATTACCAATGAATTGCTTGATATTGTGGGTGGTACGATGGCATGATTGTTGTTGTAGGGAAGAAGGTAATTGATTCCCAACCCCGGCAAGTTAGGATTATTTTATAAGAATGGCATATGAAAATGGCGAGATCATTTCATATGTCATTTTTTTAGGGATACCTGGCGTATGGCTACTACAAGGGTTATCTTCTCCAATGAAGAGGATGATTCTTTATTTTTCCGGTATGTAGAATTTGTCATTAAATGAATGCCGCCAACAATCGATACATACCTCTGAAAAATGAATATATACTGCATCTGCGGTTGAATATATACTGCATCTGCTTATGGATATAACTTCATCGGCAAATGCAGTACTACTGCGTTTTCAATTCAGCCGGATTGGCTAAATGAGGACATTCGTTAATTGGGGAATATGAAAGGTGTAGACCAATTTATTTGCTAGGCTTAGGAGAAAGATAAGGCATTATAAAGTCTTGTACTTTTTTTGTATATGTCTGAGGATAGTCACGGTAGGAGTGTGCATGGTCTACTCCTGGCACAACCCATAAGGATTTGGGTTGAGGCTTAGCATCGTAGAGCTTGTATATCATATAGGTAGGGACGAAATCATCGTTTCCACCATGAATGAATAGCATCGGGAGGTGACATTTCTCCACTTGATTTAGTGCTGAAGCTTCGTGAAAGTTCCATCCGTTCTGAAGTTGGCATATCCAACTGGTGATATACAGCAAGGGGAATGCAGGCAGGTGAAACATTCCTTGCAGTTCTTTTTCAAACTGGTCCCATACACTGGTATAGCCACAATCTTCTACAAAACATTTAATGTAAGTCGGAAGCTCTTCGCCTGAAAGCATCATTGTTGTGGCTGCTCCCATTGAAATGCCGTGAACTACAGTACGGAGAGAATCGCCAAAAAGGTGGGGGGCTACATTTATCCATTGCATTACGTCTTTTCTGTCAAGCCACCCCATTTGGATAGCATCACCTTCTGACAAACCGGAATAGCGCAGGTCGGGCAACAATACATTGAAATCAAGCGAGTGGTTATAGAGGTATCCGATATGAAACATGCGTATGGCATTATCTGTATATCCGTGTATGATAACTGCAGTATTTGCCGTAGGTTTGGAAGAATAGGCATAGAATGCATGCAGGCGGATACCATCGGGAGCAGTGATAAAAGTATCGCGTAATGCATTGCATTGTGTCAGACTGTCTATCCAAGGCACAACTTGTGGATAAGTTTCGCGTATGTAAGTCATTGAGCCTTTTATGTCTTTCCCACGGTTAATAGGCCGTAAGGAAAAGTCAAGCATATACAAGCCTGCTCCAATGAAGATACCTGCCAATACAAGGATTCCCACTATGGCGCTGATAAGAATTTTCTTTTTTTTCACTGCACAACCTGTTTATTAGTTATTAATGGCTTGTTCTGGTAGATGCGGAAAATCATTTGTTCCAGATTTCCCATGAACCGAATGCTTGTAGCAAAAGCATTTCCAGTCCGTTTTTCACCACGGCTCCCTGATCACTTCCTTTTTTCATAAAAAGTGTCGTGTCGGGGTTGTATAAGAGGTCGTAGAGTAAGTGTCGTGAGGTAAGACATTCGTAAGGAATATCAGGACATTGGTCGGCTTGCGGATACATACCTACAGGGGTACAATTGACGATAACTTTGTATTCGTCCATTATTTCGGGAGTGATTTCCTTGTAGGTGATGGTATGGTCATCGTGTCGGTTTCGGGAAACGAATCGTGTTTCTAGCCCGAGTTGCTTCAAACCGTAGTTGATAGCTTTAGATGAACCTCCTGTACCTAAGATGAGAGCTTTTTTATGGTAGGATTCAAGTAGTGATTCTATTGACCGCGTAAAGCCGATGACGTCAGAATTGTATCCTGTCAGCCTCAGCTTGCCTTTTGTCCATTCGAACTTGATGACGTTGACCGCACCGATTTCGGCAGCTACAGGGTCTATATGGTCGAGATAAGAGATGACTTTTTCCTTGTAAGGGATAGTGACATTCAATCCGCAAAGGTCGGGATTGGTTGCTGTTACTTTGGGAAACTCGTCAATGGTGGGTATTTCGAAGTTAACATATTGTGCATCGATGTTTTCTGAGGCGAACTTCTCATTGAAGAAGTTTTTGGAAAAAGAATGTCCCAGTGGATAGCCTATCAAACCAAATTTTTTCATAGAATAAAATTTATAAAGTATTATTTAGTGGCAAAATAAAGCGTGCAGACGCCCAAAGTCAGTCTTTTGAATTTCACTTCCCGGAAACCTGCTTTGCGAAGAATTCCCTGCATTGCCTCTCCTTGTGGGAAAGCCTTGATGGAGTTGGGCAGGTAGGTATAGGCACTGTTGTCTTTCGAAAACAGTTTCCCCAGATTAGGGATAACGATTTTTGAATAGATGGAGTAAAGTTGCTTCATCGGGAACCATTCAGGTTCTGACAATTCTAGAATTACAAGATGCCCTTCGGGAACCAGTACCCGGTGCATCTCTTGCAGGCCTTTATCAAGATTCTCGAAGTTACGTATGCCGAAAGCTACGGTAATGGCATCAAAGCGGTTATCCGGAAAAGAAAGGGTCGTGCAGTCTTCTTTAGCGAAAGAAATCTGCTTGTCGAGATGCATTTGTTTTACTTTTTCGCGTCCTATGTTCATCATACCTTCCGAGATGTCGGTTCCTATTAATTCTTCGGGTTGGAGCATACGGTAGGCTTGGATGGCGAAGTCTCCTGTTCCGGTAGCTACATCCATGATGTGTTGCGGCCGGTAGGGTTTAAGCAGGCGGATGGCTTTACGCCGCCAGCTTTTGTCGATGTCCAAAGAAAGCAGGTGATTCAGTTTGTCATAAGCAGGTGCGATGTTGTCGAACATTTTTTCTACCTGTACTGCTTTTCCTTCGCTTTCGTTATAGGGCTTGATTTTCTCTTGTGGATAATGGGTCATAGGAGCTTTTTTAATGTGCTAATTGTTATAATGAACAATGTGCTAATGTGCCAATGAGTTTTTTAATGTGCTAATGAATAATGTGCTGATAGAAAAAATATTTTCTCATTAGCACATTCTCTCATTAGCACATTGTCATATTCTCACATTGTTACATTGTCACATTTTTATCATTCCATCAAATAATTCATCACGTTCTTTTCGATACGTTCGCTCAGATGGTCGGTATCGGCTTTGACAAAAGGTTCGCCGGTGATGTGCTCATAAAGTTCGATGTAACGGTCGCTGATGGACGATACTATCTCTGGAGTCATTTCGGGCACTTTTTGTCCTTCTTTGCCTTGGAAGCCATTGTCCATCAGCCATTCGCGGACAAATTCTTTCGAGAGCTGGCGTTGCGGTTCTTCGTTTTCGAAGCGTTCCTGATAGCCTTCCAGGTAGAAGTAGCGGCTTGAGTCTGGAGTGTGGATTTCATCCATCAGGTAGATTTCACCGTTGTGTTTGCCGAATTCGTATTTTGTGTCTACCAGTATCAGGCCTCTTTGGGCAGCGATTTGTGTACCACGTTCAAAGAGGGCAAGTGTATAGCGTTCCAGTATGTCATATTCTTCGGGAGTAGCTAATCCACGTGCCAGGATTTCTTCTTTTGAGATGTCTTCATCGTGCATACCCATTTCCGCCTTGGTGGTAGGGGTGATGATGGGATGAGGAAACTTTTCGTTTTCACGCATATTTTCGGGCAGACGTACGCCACAAATTTCACGTACACCGCTCTTATAGGCACGCCATGCACTTCCGCACAGATAGCCGCGCACTATCATTTCAATGGGGAATCCTTGGCACAATACGCCTACGGTTACCATGGGGTCGGGAGTAGCAAGTTTCCAGTTGGGGCAGATATCGGCGGTAGCATCCAGAAATTTGGCTGCGATTTGGTTCAGCATCTGTCCTTTATAAGGGATACCTTCGGGCAAAACCACGTCGAAAGCGGAGATGCGGTCGGTTGCCACCATAATCAGTTTCTCATCATTGATGTTGTACACATCACGTACTTTTCCGTGATATACACTTTTTTGTCCCGGAAAGTGGAAATCGGTTTTTGTCAATGCTTTGCTCATAGTTTTATGTTTTATTATATTTTTAATTAGGTGACGAGTTTTCAGTGGGCAAGGTTTTCAGATAATCTTGACTGTTCAGGACCTTGTCACCTTGTTGCCTTTGTTCTCTTCTTCGAATTTTTCGTATGCCTCCACGATACGTGTCACCAGTTTATGGCGTACGATGTCTTTTTTGTTCAGCTCGATAAAGCCGATGCCCTTCACTCCTTTCAGAATCTTAAGGGCTTGTACCAGTCCCGAAGTCTGGTGTGAAGGCAAGTCTATTTGCGTCATATCACCTGTTACAATCATCTTGGTATTCATCCCCATACGTGTAAGGAACATTTTGATTTGTTGTGTGGTGGTATTCTGGGCTTCATCCAGAATTACCACTGCATCGTTCAGTGTACGTCCACGCATAAAAGCCAGCGGGGCTATCTGTATGATGTTCAGGTCCATATACTCCTTGAGCTTGGCGGCAGGAATCATATCTTGCAATGCATCATATAGCGGTTGCAGGTAAGGATCGATTTTATCTTTCATGTCACCCGGTAAGAATCCCAGTTTTTCTCCCGCTTCTACGGCCGGACGGCTCAAGACTATTTTTTTTATTTCCTTGTTTTTCAAAGCACGTACTGCCAGTGCTATAGCGGTATAGGTTTTTCCTGAACCGGCAGGACCGATGGCAAAAATCAAGTCGTTCTTGTCGAACTCTTTGACTAGCTTCAGCTGGTTGGTACTCCGCGGTGTGATGGGTTTTCCTGTTACGCTGTATACGATGGCATCCCCTGTTTTTTCTACCGCAGGTTTGTTTCCCTTGATGATATCGAGGATGGTTTCTTCGTTTAACGAATTGTATTGTGCACAATGCTTTTCCAAGTCAAGGATAGCTTCTTCGAAAGCGCACATTTCTTCTTCGTCTCCCATAATCTTGATGACATTTCCACGTGCTACGATTCGTAGTTTTGGAAACAATGCTTTAATCATCTGCATGTTGGCGTTATTGACGCCATAAAAGACAACCGGGTCAATGTCCTCCAGTACAATATGCTTTTCTATCATTCAGTCTTTGTTCGTATTTAAATTTCTGCAAATTTAATCATTCCTTTTAATCTAACGCTTCTTATTGGGCATTTTCTTTTCTTTTTTCATCGGATGTTTCGTTGAATCTCGTTATCTTTGTGCCATATTGTTTAGATTTGTGAAATCTGTACTAAAAAAGAAGAAAATGATACGAACTTTCATACGAACAGTCCTGATAATAGGGGGCTTTTTGGTTGTGTTGGGAAGCTGTATGGAGCCTGACCGGAGTATTGTGCTGAACAATCCGCACAACATCCGTGGGGTAGTAAGTTATAAACGGAGTTTCAATGACCTGAATGATGTGCAGTTGTCTTCAGCTAAGCGTATCGGCATCCGTCCCATTGCTTCGCGTGAAGAGGCCGAAGATGAAGTCGGGTCACGTCTTACCCACATAGCTCCGTGCGGGCATTATGATATGGACTCATTGACACATTCAATTCCTTTTCTTGTTCCGAAGGCTAGTGCCTTGCTGGATACTATAGGCATGAATTTTCTTGACTCATTGGGTCGGAAGGGGTTGAATCCGAATAAAATTATTGTGACATCGGTGTTGCGCACCAAAGATGACGTGAAGCGTTTACGTCGTACCAACGGAAATGCTTCGCTCAACTCATGTCATTTTTATGGTACTACGTTCGATATCAGTTGGAAACGATTTGCTAAAGTCGAGCATCCCGAGGGGCGTCCCATGCAGGATGTGGGTGCAGATACCTTGAAACTGGTATTGTCGGAAGTGCTTCGTGACTTACGTCAGGCAGACCGGTGTTATGTGAAGTATGAGTTGCGTCAAGGATGTTTTCACATAACGGCAAGATAAGGGAAATGGTACGTTATTTCATTTATTTAGGATATGACGGCACAGCTTATCACGGCTGGCAGGTACAACCCAATGGCATGAGTGTACAAGAAGTATTGCAAAAAGCCTTGTCTGTCTTGATGCGCCGTCCGGTGGAAGTGGTTGGAGCCGGGCGTACCGATGCCGGTGTGCATGCTCGTCTGATGGTGGCACATGTTGATTTTGATGCTCCGGTAGATATATTTCGGATGGTGGACAAGCTGAATCGCCTGCTTCCGCCTGACATTGCGGTTTACCGGATGCGTCGGGTTACAAACGAGGCTCATGCCCGTTTTGATGCCACTTATCGGCGGTATCAGTATCATATTACCACAAATAAGGATCCATTCCATCGGCATTATGCATGGCGTGTATTTCAGTCGCTTGACTTCGAGGCGATGAATCGGGCTGCATCTGTTCTTTTCGAATACACCGATTTTACGAGCTTCAGCAAGCTTCATACTGATGTGAAGACTAATAATTGCCGTATCATGCAAGCTGGTTGGGAACAGGTGGGCGAAGATGAATGGGTGTTTACTATTCAGGCAGACCGTTTCCTCCGTAATATGGTGCGTGCGGTGGTAGGTACGCTAGTCGAAGTAGGTAGGGGCAAACTTACCCTTGACGGGTTCCGTCGGGTGATAGAAGCAAAAGACCGTTGTAGTGCAGGGACTTCCGTGCCTGCACATGCTCTTTTCCTGGTTGATGTGGGCTATCCGGAACTTCTGTTTTATCCATAAACCAGATATCCCACAATACCGCTTAGTACAATCAGCAGGATGGGATTGGCCTTAAAGCGGTAGGAGGCTATGAAGACAGTTACGAAGAGGATGATGCTGACGATGATTTGCACATTGGCGGTGCCGAAGTTTTCTCCATTCATCAATACGAGGGCGGCAGCAGCAAGCAGTCCTACTACGCCCGGACGTAATCCACTAAATACGGAAGACACAGCAGGATGTTTTTGGTATTTCAGGAAGAACCGGCTGATGAGGACCATCAAGATAAACGAAGGAAGCACCACGGCACCAGTCGTGATAATAGAGCCTAAAATACCCCAAGCGTGCGAATAGCCTGCATTGACTACTGCCGTATACCCCACATAAGTGGCAGAGTTGATGCCGATAGGACCAGGAGTCATTTGGCTGATGGCGATGATGTCGGTAAACTCGGGCGATGTGAGCCAGGCGTGGCGGGTCACAACTTCGCCTTGTATCATGGATATCATGGCGTACCCGCCTCCGAATCCAAAAAGTCCGATTTTGAAGAATGCGTAAAAAAGTTGCAGGAAAAGCATATGGATAATTAATAGTTAATAATTAATAATTAATAGTGAACGGTTGATGTTTGAGCCGGTGTATGCAAACTTCTAATTTTCAATGTTTAGATTTTAACCTCCCATAGATGTATCCTCCCAGTCCGCTTAGGATAATGACATAAATGGGAGAAAAACCCAAGAGCCAGATAAGAAGAGCGGAAACAATGGGAATCCACACGTTATAGCGGTTAATACGTGCCGACTTTGCCATCTTGAACGTGGGGGCAGCTATTAATGCCACTACAGCAGGGCGGATGCCCTTGAACACGTTTTCCACTGCAGGGTATTGTTTGAATTGTTGGAAGAAAAGGGCAATGGCAAGGATAACAAGGAACGAAGGGAGGATGGTGCCCAGTGCCATCCAGAAAGCTCCCCAGAATTTTCGTAACTTGTAGCCGATGAAAATGGCGATATTGACGGCAAAGATGCCGGGTACGGTTTGTGCCAGTGCCATCAGGTCGAGGAAGTCTTCGCGGGTAATCCATTTCCGTTTGTCGACTAGTTCGTCTTCGATGAGCGGCACCATGGCATATCCGCCCCCGATGGTGAACATCCCGATGCGGGTAAAGATAAGGAATGACTTGATGTAGAAATTCATGTTGTTGTTTTAATCGGTTTGTTATTCGTTTTTCTTATATACGCTGGGCGGCACGCCATAAAATTTCTTGAACGTGTCGGCGAAATATTTCGGATCGGCAAAACCCATACGGTCGGAAACTTCTGCTACTGTGTATTGCTGGCTTTTCAGCAGGGTGGCAGCTTCTTGCATACGGATATTGCGGATGAATTCGTTGGGGGCGATGCCCGTTAGTGCCTTCATCTTGTTGTAAAAACTGGTGCGGCTCATGTTCATGCTGGCGCACAGGGTGTCTACAGTCAGTTCACCTCCTAGGTTTTCCTTAATGAAAGTAGTGGCACGGCGCATGAAGTCTTCGTCCAGTCCTGATGGGAGAGGGATGTCTTCGGCAGGTGGTTCCATGTCTAATGATGCCTGCTTCAGACGCTTACGTATAAACTCACGGTTTTCCAACAGGTTATTGATATTTGCTTTCAGTACTGTCAGGTCGAAGGGCTTTACAATATGCATGTCTGCTTTGGTCTGTAGACCGCGCAGGATATCCTCCTTAGTTCCCAGGGCTGTGAGCAGAATGACTGGTATGTGGCTGGTTTCAATGTCACTTTTCAGAGTTCCACATAGCTCTTCTCCGTTCATTACGGGCATCATTACGTCGGAGATGACCAGGTCGGGCTGAAGGGTGCGTATCTTGCTGAGTGCCTCTTGTCCGTTGCCGGCTTCTTCTGTACGATAGGTGTCAGCCAGGTTTTCTGCAAGGAAAGTGCGCAGGCTGGTATTGTCTTCTACTATTAAGATAAGAGGAGCATTGGAAGCTGCTTTCCGGACGTTCTTTTTCTGAGGAAGTGCAGGAAGAATTTCTTCTCGTTCTTCCATTGTGGCAAAGGCTTCGCCTGGGATTTCATCGGTGCGATACTGATAATGTTCGCTCCGGATGGGGAAGCTCAAGACGAAGGTGGTGCCTGCGTTTTCAGCACTTGTGAAACTTATTTTTCCTTCGTGATTACGGATGAGCCGGTAGGTGAGCAACATGCCGATACCTGAACCCGTTATCAGTTGGTTGGTAGCATTTCTGCCCCGGAACAGGAAACGGAACAGTTTCTTTTGGTCTTCTTTGGGGATGCCGATTCCGGTGTCTTTGATGCAGAGTGTCCAGCGATTCTTGGTATATCCGGATTCTATCTGTATTTCTCCTCCGTGCGGTGTGTACTTCAAGGCGTTGCTGATGAGGTTTCGTAGGATAGAGTCTATCTTATTACGGTCTATCCATACATCCAGTTGGCTGAAAGTGGAGGTATAATGTAGGCTGATGCCTTTTTGTTCGGCGTATGCCTGAAATTGTTTCAGGTAGGTTTGCAGGTAGGTTCCCAGCTCATGTCGTGACACTACGGCTTGTGAACTGTAGTAACTTTCTTTCTGGAAGTTGATGAGATTGTCTGCAAGGTCAGAGAGGTTTTCGGTGCTTTGCAGGGCGAGGTTTAGATTCATTACTCCCTTATCGCTTAAATGTTCGTCTTTCAGGATTTCACCCAAAGGAGCCTTGATGAGGGTGAGCGGTGTACGGATATCGTGAGCGGTATGTACGAAGAAATTGATTTTCTCTTGCGATACTTGTTTCTCGTGGCGTATCATTTTGATGCGTACCAAGAGGTATGTGATGCCGATGATGATAAGGGCATAGCCCAGAAATGCCCAAAAGGTGAGCCATGCCGGACGTCCTATCAGGATACGGATAGAGCGCTCTTCTATCGGTTGGTGATTATCGGTCAGGACGGCTCGTACGTGCAGGGTATAATTGCCTGGCGAGAGGTTGGTGTATTGGATGAGTCCGTCGGGCGAGAGAGGTGACCATTCATCGTAGAATCCTTCCAGTTTCCAGCTGTATGCAATGTCGGATGAATTGTCGAAATTGATGGATGAAACGTTGAGTGAGAAAGTGTTCTGGTTATACCCCAGCTTGATTTGTGTCGTTTGGTCAAGCGGTTGGGAAAGGGGAGAATCTTTCTCTCCCGCGTGTACTGTTCGGTACATGATTTTCAAGTCTGTAAATACCAGATGGCTATAGAAATCGGAAGGTAACTGGATGTTGTCAGGCAAGACGATGGCACCTTCGTTACTTCCGAATATCATTTCCCCATTCCGGCTATGGATAGCTGCATTGGGGTTGAAGCTTGCTGCCAGCAGACCTTGCTCTTTGGTCCAGTTAGTAAATGTACCAGTGGAGAGGTTGAAAAATGCCAGTCCGTTTTCTGTGCCCAGGTAGAGATTTCCTTCACGGTCGTTCGTGATGCTGTAAATATTGTTGCTTCCCAAGCCACTGTTTTCGGTATGGTAGTGCCGGATGATTTTTCCTTGATCATCGGCAACGAACAGTCCGTTTCCGGAGGTTCCGATATAGGTATACCGGCTTTTTGGGTGCAGACAGATGGCATTGATGCAACCCATTTCGATTTCATTGTCAAGCGGACGGATTTCACCACTCTGTTTGTTGAGGACGAATACCCCGTTTATGGTACCTGCCCACATTGTCTGTTTGTCTTTTTGTACCAATGTTGTAATAGGATAGCCTATGTCATACTCGGCAGTGGCGTGCGTGTGAGGATGATGCGATTTCAGGCGGTAGAATCCTCCAGTCCATACAAGGCCTTCTTCATCGCGCAGGATGCATCGGATATATTTGTCCGGTCCTTCTTCGGGTGAGAACTTTTGTTGCTGATAAAAGGTCACTCGTCTGGCCTGCTTGTCTATTGCATAGATTCCCGACATGTATCCTCCGGTTAGGATAAGGCCGGGGCGAACTTCGCAAAGAGCTGTAAAGATGCGGTTTTCACTTTCTCCGTTGGAGCCTTTGTCGGAAGAAGTGAGATAGTTGGTCCATTGCTTCCGCTGAGTGTCAAAACAGCTTATGCCGTTGCTGGTGGCATACCAGATGTCTCCATCGGCATCTTCCAGAATGTCGTTGATACAATTGTTTGCCAAGGAATTGGCATTGTTGGGCGAGTGTACAAGCCACTGATAACTGGGATATTGTTCCGAATAGATGGTGATACCAGTAGGGTAGACCACGTTCCAAAGTCGTCTGGCGTGGTCCATGTAAATATCTTTGATGATGTTTCCATTCATCTTATTGGGGGTGCGTGGGTCTTCTTGCAGGAATGGTTCCAGGTGCAGGCGGTTCATGTCCAGGCGGTAAACGCCTTTCCCATCGGTAGCGATATAAAGTGTATCAGGGTACGTACGGTCTGGGATGATATTGTTAATGCCAATGTCTTTCATCGAATTGCCCAGTGCCGTTAGCTTTTCTTGCAGCGGATTATATACATACACCTTATCCAGCAGGCTATTGATGACAAGCTGGTGTGTAGGTTGGTGGTAATAGATATAGTCTATCAGTTGGAGGGCAGGCAGATGGATGGGATATATCTCTCGAATCTGGAAATCCTCGAACCGGATTTTGTATAATTGTAGTTCGGATGCCAGATAATATTCGGTTGCATTTGCCTGTGCAATGCCGATGATTTTGCCTTTTGCCTGTTGGGGTAACTGGTAGTGTTTACCCGAGTGGATGTCGTAAATGACAAAATGCTGGTTCACGCACATCCATATCCGGTCCGAACGGTCCATATAAAGTGCCGATATAGGGTGCTTCTTCAATTCCGGATAAGCAAGATGCAGGTCGAAAGTGAGCTGGAAAGAATCTTTCAGTTCGTTGTAGCGAAAAAGGTGTCCATCTTTTCCTATTTCCCATATTGTCTGTTTGCTGTCGGTGCGTAGGAGGTTAAGGTTGGGATAGAAGTCCTGGGCTTTTCCTTGATGGAACAGGTCGTAATGTGTGAACCGTTTCCCGTCGTAACGGTCTGCCCCTTTGTGGGTAAGTATCCAGATATAATATTGTTTTCCTTGTTCGATAGAAAGTACCCTTCTGCTGCTGAGTCCGTTATCCATGCCGATGTATTTGAATATTTGGGCGTTTATAGGGAATAATGACACCAGCATCATTCCTATTAGAATAAAGAACTTGTTCAGCATAACGGAAAGGTTTATGAGTTTTGTTTTTAACGCGGATTAACGCAGATTTTCGCAGATATTCATTCGATAATCTGCGTTAATCCGCGTTAATCTGTGTTTCCTTATATATTAAAGGTATTTACTTATGTACTTCTACCCACTTACGCGCATTGACGAAGGCTTCCATCCACGGTGTGATTTGGTCTTCGCGAATGCGGTCGGCAGGATAGTAGGCATTGTTCCAGGGGAAGCAGGCACGTTCCAAGTGCGGCATCATAGCCAGATGGCGTCCGTCCTGACTGGCGATACCTGCTACGCTATAGTCTGAACCGTTCGGATTGCCCGGATATTCATCGTATGAATATTTCAATACCACGTTGTAATGGTCTTCAGGATAAGGCAACGAGAATTTTCCTTCTCCATGGGCTACCCAGATGCCTAATTTTGAGCCGCTCAACGAGCCGAACATCACGCTTCGGTTCATCGGTACGGTTACGCCCAAGAATGCCGATTCGAACTTGTGCGAGTCGTTGTGCAACATTTTGCCCTGTTTCTTGTCCTCAGGAGTAATCAGCCCTAATTCCATCATCAGCTGACATCCGTTGCATACGCCTAACGAAAGGGTATCCTTGCGTGCATAGAAGTTATCAAGTGCCGCCTTGGCTTTCGGGTTGAAGAGGAAGGTCCCAGCCCATCCTTTTGCCGAGCCTAATACGTCGGAATTGGAGAACCCTCCGCAGAACACGATGAAATGGATGTCTTCCAGTGTTTCGCGTCCGCTTACAAGGTCGGT
This sequence comes from Bacteroides sp. An279, assembly GCF_002159615.1. NCBI lineage: Bacteria > Pseudomonadati > Bacteroidota > Bacteroidia > Bacteroidales > Bacteroidaceae > Bacteroides > Bacteroides sp. An279. The sequence continues at coordinate 9,332 of NZ_NFJA01000031.1, read as the reverse complement.
CATCGTTACGTCTTTTACATCGAAGCCTGCCAAGTAGAGCATATATGCCATTTCGCGTTCACCGTTGGTTCCTTTTTCACGGATGATTGCCGCCTTGATGCCGCTTGGTGTGCGTCGGTCGGGGTTCAAGCCGAATTGTGACAATTTGCCTGTAAATGACTTGTCGAATACGGTTTCGAGCGGTTGCATCTTGTAGTTCTCGAAACGTTTCTTGGCGCATCCGTTCATGCTCTGCTTGCGGTCGAGGAGGTAGGAAGTAGAGTACCATACATCACGCAAGTAGTCGATGCCGAACTGGTAAGTAGCTTCGTGAAGCGTGACAAGTATATGGCGTTCGTCGGCAGGTGTACCCAGCTTGACAAAGCCTACGCCTGCATCTTCCAGGATTTTCTTGACTTCGTGTTTGTGCTTGTCGGCTACCTGGATGACAACACCCGGATTTTCGGCGAAGAGAATCTTCACGATGTCTTCGTGCTTGAACTTGTTGAGGTTGATTTCCATACCGCCTTCGGTATTGGCGAAGCACATTTCGAGTAAGGTAGTGATAAGACCTCCAGCCGAAATGTCGTGTCCTGCCAAAATCAATCCTTTGTTCACCAGTTCCTGAATGGCAAGGAATGCATTGCGGAAATAGTCGGGATTTTGTACGGTGGGAACATCATCGCCTATTTTATTCAAGGATTGGGCAAATGCCGAACCTCCCAAGCGGAGCTGGTCGAAGCTGAAATCGATGTGGTAGAAGGTCGATTTCGGATTGTTTACCATTACCGGAGAAACAACTTTCTTGATATCCGATACTTCGCCTCCTGCAGATACGATAACTGTTCCCGGGCTGATAATCTTTTCTCCGTTCGGGTATTTTTGCGTCATCGAAAGCGAGTCTTTTCCTGTAGGCACATTGATTTGCAAGGCACAGCAGAAGTCGGACAATGCTTTCACCGCCGTGTAGAGACGTGCGTCTTCACCTTCTTGCGAGCGGCAGGGCCACATCCAGTTAGCCGAAAGCGAGAGGCTGTCCATGCCGTCTGCTAAAGGTGCCCACACGATGTTGGTCAGGGCTTCGGCTACAGACAATACCGAACCGTATGCCGGATTGGCAAGACCTGCTTGCGGAGCATGTCCCAAAGCAGTCGCAATACCTTTCTCGCCCCGATAGTCGAGTGCCACCACACCGCAATCGCTCAAAGGCAACTGAAGTTCGCCCTGACATTGCTGGCGCGCGATTTTACCTGTAACCGAGCGGTCTACTTTGTTGGTCAGCCAGTCTTTGCAGGCTACGGCTTCCAGTTGGAGCACACGGCGCACGTATTCGTTCAGCTTGGTTACATCGTAGGTCACGTTTTCATAGTGGCGTTCTACAGTCTTGTCTACCATATAAGTCTTAGGAGAAGAACCGAACATCTGGTCTACCGCCAGGTCGAACGGACGTACACCGTCGGCTTGCTCGAAAGCAAAGCGATGGTCTCCTGTCGTTTCTCCCACTACATACATCGGGGCACGTTCGCGTTCGGCTATCTTCTTTACATGTTCGATAGATTCTTCTTCAATCAGCAGGCCCATACGTTCCTGCGATTCGTTGGCGATGATTTCTTTTGCCGAGAGTGTTTCGTCTCCGATAGGAAGTTTGTCCATGTGGATCAATCCACCGCAATCCTCAACCAATTCCGACAAGCAGTTGACGTGGCCTGCCGAACCGTGGTCGTGGATGGAAACAATGGGGTTGGTATCTTCTTCGCATAAGGCACGTACTACGTTATAAGCACGTTTTTGCATTTCGGCGTTCGCACGTTGCACGGCATTCAGCTCGATGCCCGATGAATAACGTCCGGTTTCTACCGATGATACCGAACCGCCTCCCAGTCCGATGCGGTAATTATCACCTCCTAATACTACGATTTCATCTCCCGCTTCGGGTGTACCTTTCAAGCAATCGCGTTTCGTTCCGTAGCCCACACCTCCGGCAAGCATAATCACTTTGTCGTAAGCATATTTCTCATTGTTTTCCTGATGCTCAAAGGTCAATACCGAACCGCAAATCAAAGGCTGACCGAACTTGTTGCCGAAGTCGGAAGCACCGTTTGAAGCTTTGATAAGGATTTGTTCGGGTGTCTGGTACAGCCATTTGCGCACGGGCAGGATGTCTTCCCATTCACGTCCTTCATCGGTACGGGGATAAGAGGTCATATACACCGCTGTACCTGCTATCGGCCACGAGCCTTTTCCACCGCCCATACGGTCGCGGATTTCACCTCCGGTACCTGTCGATGCGCCATTGAACGGCTCTACCGTAGTAGGGAAGTTATGCGTTTCCGCCTTTAGGGAGATGACGGTCTTTATATCTTTAATGATGAAATAATCGGATGTAGAGTGGTCTTTCGGAGCGAATTGCTCTACTACGGGACCTTCGGCAAAGGCTACATTGTCTTTGTATGCCGAGATAATCTTGTTCGGATTCTCTTTGGTAGTCTTCTTAATCATCTGGAACAAGGATGATTCCATTTCCTTTCCGTCAATGATGAACGTACCGCCGAATATTTTATGGCGGCAATGTTCCGAATTGATTTGGGCGAAACCGAACACCTCCGAGTCGGTCAGCTTGCGTCCCAGGTCTTGTTCTACTTTTTTCAGGTAGTCCATCTCTTCGCGTGAGAGTGCCAGTCCTTCCTGTTCGTTGTAAGCTTCCAGGTCATCAATGTAAATAATGGGCTGGGGTTTGATATTTACGTCAAATATCTGTTGGTTTAGTCCGTGGTACATACGTTGCAGCATCGGGTCGTGTTCTGCGTTTTCGTCCTTTACGGAAAAATATTCTTCGATGCGGCGAATGCCTGTAAGTCCCATGTTCTGGGTAATTTCTACCGCGTTCGTACTCCACGGCGTAATCATTTCCCGGCGTGGACCGATGAACCAGCCTTGTAAATTCTCTTCTTTTTCTACCGTCGCGTTTCCATACAGCCAACTCAGTTTCTTGATGTCGTCTGCATTCATTTCCTTATTGCATTGGGTAGCAATCACACTTTGATTAGGTGTTCTGAAAAATAGAATCATAGCGTCTGTTATGGTTAAAATTGATTGTTCACTAAAATTATTCTGCAAAGTTACACAATTCGTTGGAATATTATCGAATAAAAGATAGATTTATATAGATTAGGAAGGAATATTTGTGATGGATTTTCAGGCTGTTGAGATTGTATATATGAGGTGTGTTGGCAACAATTTTGATTTTTGTTTGGCAGATGAACTTGAAAAAGTTAACTTTGCCGTGCTGAAAACTAACTTATTACATCAAGACAAAATGAATAAAATTATTTCAAAGGAACATTTTTCAGAAAAGGTGTTCAAATTAGTGGTGGAAGCACCACTTATAGCCAAGTCACGTAAGGCTGGGCATTTTGTCATCGTGCGCGTAGGAGAAAAAGGTGAACGTATGCCGCTTACCATAGCTGAGGCAGATCCGGTAAAGGGCACGATTACATTGGTGGTACAAGAGGTGGGATTATCGTCTACACGCCTGTGCGAGTTAAACGAGGGTGATTACATTACTGACGTGGTAGGACCACTTGGTAAGGCCACGCACATTGAAAACTTCGGTACGGTGGTTTGTGCTGGTGGAGGCGTAGGTGTTGCTCCAATGTTGCCTATTGTACAGGCGTTGAAAGCTGCCGGAAACCGGGTGATAACTGTGCTTGCCGGACGTAGCAAGGAACTGATTATCCTGGAGAAGGAGATGCGTGAAAGTTCGGATGAGGTAATCATTATGACTGATGACGGTTCGTATGGGAAGAAAGGCTTGGTAACGGCTGGTGTGGAAGAAGTCATTCTGCGTGAGAAAGTGGATAAGTGCTTTGCCATTGGTCCGGCAATCATGATGAAGTTCGTTTGCCTGCTCACCAAAAAATACGATATCCCGACCGATGTGTCGCTCAATACCATTATGGTAGATGGAACAGGTATGTGCGGTGCCTGCCGTATAACTGTAGGAGGAAAGACCAAGTTTGTATGCGTAGACGGGCCGGAGTTCGATGGACATCAAGTGGATTTCGATGAAATGTTGAAGCGTATGGGGGCTTTTCGCGATATCGAACGCGAAGAAATACATAAACTCGATCCGGTAGACCCGCACGTATGTGAAGTTACAAAGTCTCAGGACGACCGTACAGCTCCATGGCGAGAAGCCCTGCGTAAGTCAATGAAACCGAAAGAACGCACCGCTATCCCTCGTGTGAAAATGAATGAGTTGGATCCCGAATACCGTTCGCATAGCCGTAAGGAGGAAGTGAATCTCGGATTGAATGAAGAACAGGCATTGACAGAGGCTAAGCGTTGTTTGGATTGTGCCAATCCTTCGTGTATGGAAGGTTGTCCGGTAGGTATCAATATTCCGGGCTTCATTAAAAATATCGAACGTGGTGAGTTTCTTGAGGCGGCCCGTGTATTGAAAAAGACCAGTGCACTGCCTGCAGTTTGTGGTCGGGTATGTCCACAGGAAAAGCAATGTGAGTCGAAGTGCATTCATCTTAAGATGGGGCACGAAGCCGTTGCTATCGGCTACTTGGAGCGTTTTGCTGCTGATTACGAGCGTGAGAGCGGACAGATTTCTACGCCCGAACTGGCTCCGAAGAATGGCGTTAAAGTAGCTGTTGTAGGCTCGGGACCTGCCGGTTTGTCGTTTGCTGGCGATATGGCTAAGATGGGTTATGATGTGACCGTGTTCGAAGCTTTGCACGAAATTGGTGGTGTATTAAAATATGGTATCCCGGAATTTCGGTTGCCGAATAAAATCGTGGATGTAGAGATAGAGAACCTTTCGAAAATGGGGGTAGAGTTTGTAAAAGACTGCATCATTGGGAAGACGGTTTCTGTAGAAGACTTGCAGGCTGAAGGTTATAAGGGTGTTTTTGTAGCATCTGGAGCCGGACTTCCCAACTTCATGAACATTCCGGGCGAGAATTCAATCAATATTATGTCATCGAATGAATATCTGACCCGCGTCAACCTGATGGATGCGGCAAGTGAGGATTCAGATACCCCTATTACTTTTGGAAAGCGTGTCATTGTGGTGGGAGGCGGAAATACGGCAATGGATTCCGTGCGTACAGCACGCCGTCTAGGAGCTGAGCGGGCAATTATTGTTTACCGTCGGTCGGAAGCTGAAATGCCTGCCCGTATTGAAGAGGTGAAGCACGCCAAAGAAGAAGGTGTGGAGTTTATGACTCTGCACAATCCGCTTGAATATATTGCCGACGAGCAGGGGCGTGTGAAGCAAGTGGTGCTTCAGAAAATGGAGTTAGGAGAACCCGATGCTTCTGGACGCCGTAGCCCGGTGGCTATACCAGGGGCTACTGTAACGCTCGATATTGATATGGCTATTGTCAGTGTGGGCGTGTCGCCAAATCCGATAGTACCGAATTCCATTCCAGGACTGGAACTGGGACGTAAAGGTACCATTGCGGTGAACGATGACATGCAGTCTTCCATTCCTGCTATCTATGCCGGAGGTGATATCGTGCGTGGAGGTGCTACGGTGATTCTGGCAATGGGTGACGGACGTCGTGCTGCAGCCGCCATGGACAAGCAGTTGCGTGGTGCTGTCTAATGAGTGGTATAATATATTGGTATTGATTTTAGAACATTAGGAACGCAGGTTTCCGCAGATTGGAAAAGATAAATCATCTGTGTGAATCTGCGTTTTGTTGATGATTAAATATTGAAAATGAGTAAAGACAATCGTGCATCGACACCGATGCGCCGACTGCCTTCGTGGCAAGTTTCTTTGATACCTTTTGTGGTATTGACCCTGTCTCTGGTAGTGATTATAAAAATATTCGGCCCCGATGCTCTTTCGGGAGGGAGTCAGGTATGTTTGTTATTGGCTTCTGCTGTTACGGCAGCCATTTCGATGTTTGCCTATAAGAATTCGTGGGAAATTTTGGAGTTTTGCATTCTCGACAATATCCGGTCAGTTGGTACAGCTATCCTTATCTTGTTGCTTATCGGTGCGATTGCCGGCACATGGATGGTGAGTGGTATTGTTCCTGCTATGATATGTTATGGAATGCAGGTAATTTATCCGGCAATATTCTTGGCTGCAGCTTGTGCGATATGTGCGCTAGTATCGCTGATGACAGGGAGTTCGTGGACCACGATTGCCACCATTGGAGTGGCATTGATAGGCATCGGTGTGGCTTTGGGATTTGAACCGGGATGGACGGCAGGTGCTATTGTGTCGGGGGCTTATTTCGGCGATAAGGTCTCTCCGTTATCTGACACGACGGTGTTGGCTTCTTCCTCTTCGGGTACTCCTTTGTTCACTCATATTCGCTATATGATGATTACTACTATCCCTTCGCTGACGATAGCGATGGTGATTTTTCTTGTGGCGAGTCTGATGCACAAGCAGGTTGGAGCGTCACAGACTGCCGAGTTTGCTGGGGCATTGAAATCTGTTTTTAACATTACACCCTGGTTGCTGATTGTTCCGGCACTTACTGGTGTGCTTATTGTTAAGAAAGTACCTGCTGTCTTGACGCTTTTTTGTGCTGCGGTGATGGCTGCCGTAACGGGACTTGTCGCTCAGCCTCAAGCGGTATGGGCAGTAGCGAACCCCGGACTGCCTTTTACTGATTTTTCAGGTTTGTCTTTTTGGGATGCATGTAAGGGCATTACTGTTACATTTTATGGCTCGACGGCTATCCAGACCGGTAATGAGGCTATTGATGCCTTGATTTCTACACGAGGTATGACGGGGATGCTTAATACGATATTCTTGATTGTCTGTTCGGTTACTTTCGGTGGAGTACTTGCGGGAAGTGGTATGCTGAAAAGTCTGACCGAACTGTTTGCCCGTCTTGCCCATAGGGCCTTTACGTTGGTAGGAGCTACGGTTGGAACCGGATTGGTATGTAATATCGTTACGGGCGACCAGTATATTTCCATCTTGCTGACTAGCAGCCTCTATAAGAAACTTTATGAGCGAAAAGGGTATGAAAACCGTTTGCTTAGCCGGTCGGTGGAAGACTCGGCTACTGTCACATCGGTGCTTATTCCATGGAATTCTTGTGGTATGACGCAGGCGACAGTACTTAAAGTACCTACGCTGGAGTATCTTCCATATAGCTTTTTTAATATCCTTTCTCCGTTTATGTCTGTTCTGGTTGCTGCAGTAGGGTATAGAATATTCCGGAGTAAGAAAGCGAAGGCAGAAGAGGTTGATTGAAAGGGAATACGTTTCAGTGCCTCTTTTTGCCGGTTGGGAAAGATTTCTGAAGTCAGTCTTGTGTGAATGCTTTTACTTTGCATGCGTTAATCAATAAAATACAGGTGATATGAAATTTTGGTTCGACACACTCCGGAGCCGGCTGCTGCTGACGTTCATCACTTATGTGCTCTACATGTTGCTTTACTTCCTGACTGACGAGGTAATGCGTGATTTCTATCTGGAGAAGCACCCGGTCTGGGATTACGTGGTGGATATTTTGACTACCTTGGTCTGCGTGTTCTTTTTCGTACAGCTTTCCATCTGTTACAGCAAGGTGATTTACAGGCGGTTCATGTCGTTGGCACACCCTTATCGCAGTCTGATTGTATTCTTCGTCAGATAGCCGTTATCTTCCTCATTACACAAACGGAAATGCTTCAAAAACTTATCCCAAATCATCGCACGATAAATTCAAAACAGTTTCTGAATTGCCTGATGAAATTTTGTAAGCATTCGAACCAATGCTTACTGACTACTGCCTTTCCGGATAGAATCATAACAAGACGCAGCCGGTTGCAGAAGCCCGCGGATATAGTTGCAGTGGCAAGCGCATATAGGTCCATCCGCTGCAAGATTATTAATTTTATACCAGACGAAGTTATCTGTGTGGAGACAAGAAGATACAGTACTCCGGCGTTTGATAGGTCTATACAATCTATAGTCACTTGTTTGTCTATGTTGTTACGGTAGTAAAAAGCTATAAACAAGTTTTTTCGGATGGCAGTAAGATGGGCAGCAAGCAATAAAAAAGAGGATAGGATGTTACTCTTTGCGAGTGTATATCCTATCCTCTTTTGGAAATTTAGGAAATTTGTTATCTCATTTCAATTTGAGTAATTTCACCGATATACATTGTATATTGTTTAGATGCATCAACAGTTTGGTTGAGCGATTTCAATTCATTTGCAGTCATTGGTTGCGCCATCGCTTTTTTGCAAGTAATAATTATCGAAGGCTGTGTGCTTTGGTTGAAGTAGAATGAAACTTTGTAGGTCGTGTTTTGTCCCATCAATGCGTTGGCTGCGATGCGGCTTTGGTCGAATAAAATATAGGCAACATTCTTTCCCAACATTTGTCCCAGTCCACTCCAGCTTTCAGTTTGGATGTCAATGGTTTCTCCGTTTTCAGCAGTCAGAGTGATACGTCCTTGGGTGGCCAGCTCATTCAAGTTGGAAGGAAGCCGGTCTATGCTCACTGTTTTCAGTTCACCTGTAGCAGAAAGAGTGGGCTGTTGTGTAGAGAGAGTGGCAGGTTGTTGTACGTTTGCAGTTGTTTGCGTACCCAGAAGCTTTTGTCCTAAAGCATCGGTTACCTGCTGGAAGAGTTGGTCTTTCAGGTCGATGGTTTCTCTTCTGAACTTTCCACATATCGGAGCCAGTTTCGTTTGTTTCTTGTTTAAAGCCATATCGTCTGTAATCCATTCTTCTGCAGTATATTTTTCACCTCCATCACGGGCTTCGTCATACCAATAGCGGATACGTGTCATTTCAAGGTCGCAAATACCTTCTTTGGCATAAATCAGAAATTGATAGTAAATACGTGTGCGGTCGAGTGATAATGCGGAAGAAGAAAATACAATGTATTCTTCAGCTTGTACGGCAATCTCTCCAGCTTCTTCGTTGGTATAGGCTACAAAACTGTTTAGTTTTCCATCGGGTTTAAACCGGTCCGTAGCCCAGTCTAGAAGTTGCTTGTAGATTTCCTGTTTCGAAAGTCCGGGTGCTTTGATTTCTTTGGTGAAAGTCACTTTCCCATCGGTCAGGGTTACGGCTCCTGCCAGGTACTTTGGATTTGAGTTGTCGTTTTTATCCTTAGCAATGCCTGTCAGAGGCAAACATATCAAAAGGATGAGCAGTAGTTTTTTCATAATGATTTATTGATTTGATTCTATTTAGAAGGACAAATATAGGAAGAAAACGAAAAAAAAGGCTGAATTTTGCTATAAATAATATGAAAAGAGAAGCGTAAGAAGCTGTTTTGAATTTCTCCAAAAAGTATTTCTTGGCTTGATGTATCCGTTTTCGTGTGTGCTTTGGGCGATTTTTTGGTTCTTTTCGCTCCTGTTCTTCGTCAG
>NZ_NFJA01000030.1:0-38572 GCF_002159615.1 Bacteroides sp. An279 | reverse complement strand
GCCGGATGACCCGAAGCCCGGCTTCCACCGCCTTCCTCCGCCCTTTCCGCTACGCTCCAAGGACGGAGGAAGGCGGTGGCGGAGTTGCACTTCTAACTTGACGGTGGGAAAAAAACAAGCAAAATACAACTCTTTAAATGTTCTGAACGTAACATTCACTTCGAAAAATGTCCTTGTCCTTCCAAAAAGTCACCGAAGATACGAGCTGCCAACTCTATCATTTTCGGACAAGGACGCTTGGCATAATATTGTGGCGTGCGCTCCTCGGGAACAGAGGTTACAGGCTCTTTTTTCGACAAGCCCAACAATTCTCCACAACACAACGTACCGGTCTGTTCCTTGAACTTTGCAGCAAGCTCTTGCACCAAAGCATAATTGGCAGACTTGCTTGCACGATCGGCTCCCACGACTGCACTACGTTCCAGTCCGGCAAGCAAAAACATGCCACATGCCGCTCCACAAGTCAGACGCATCCGTCCGATTCCGGCACCGAACGAAGCCGACATCCGGAACGCCTGCTCGGGTGTAAAGCCATAAAGGTCGGCGTATGCCCCTACCACCGATTGTGCACAATTGTATCCTTCTTTAAATAAAGACACAGCTTTCGCCACACGTTCTTCTTTCGTCATCATAATCGCTTAGTTTTCCAATACATTATTAATAGGTTTCCCCCCAATCCATGCCTGCAGATTGTCTACTACCTGTTTCATCAACCGTTCACGCGCTTCTTGAGTAGCCCAAGCAATGTGAGGCGTAATGAAACAATTTTTCAATTTCAATAAAGGGTTCCCGGGCGAAGGAGGCTCCGATGAAAGTACGTCAAGTCCCGCCCCAAGCAGTTTTCCACTCAGCAAAGCACGTTCCAATGCTTTCTCGTCTATCAGCCCACCCCTGCCGGTATTGATTAAAATCGAACCTTTCTTCATCAATGACAAACGGAACGAATTGACCATTTCCTTCGTTTCAGATGTAAGCGGACAATGCAGGCTCACGATGTCGCAAGTAGAAAACACATCATTCAATTTCGCCTTCTCGTATTCTTTCGGCAATTTCATATCCATATTATGCGGACAAACAACCACTTTCATGCCAAATGCCGAAGCCACCTTAGCCATAGCCTGACCGATATGCCCGAAACCGACCAGCCCGATGCGCTTCCCGGCCAACTCTACCAGCGGAGTGTCGCGATAAGAAAAATCATTTTGTGCACTCCACACACCGTTGTGCACCTCGTTTGCATAATGCCCCACGCGTAATGTAATGTTCAGGATATGGGCAAAAGCCATCTGTACTACCGAATCGGTGCTGTATGCCGGAATGTTGGTCACAACAATGCCCTGATTACGGGCTACCTCCAGATCAATGATGTTATACCCTGTAGCCAACACACCTATGTATTTCAAATCGGGCAAATGTTCCAACGTGTAACGGTCGAGCACGACTTTATTGGTCAATACCACATCAGCCCCTTCTGCCCTCCTTATCACATCTTCCTGTGACGTACGGTCGTGTACCGTCAATTCGCCCAGTTCTTTCAATTCTTCCCATTCACGTTCTCCCGGATTCAATGTATATCCGTCTAATACTACAATCTTCATAATTACTTTTCTTTGTTATTCTTTAAACCGCTCTCCCCACAACTGCACCATCCGGTCTTTCAACTTCTGTTCGGCAGGGTTTTCCTGCGCATGCCAGAAACGATGTCCCTGGATGCCGTCGGGTAAAAACTGCTGTTCTACAAAATGTCCTTTATAATCGTGTGCGTACTTGTATTCCTTCCCATATCCCAGCTCCTTCATCAGCTTGGTAGGAGCATTGCGCAAGTGGAGTGGCACAGGCAAGTTTCCGGTACTGCGAACCGTACTTATCGCTTCATTGATGCCCATATATGCCGAATTGCTCTTGGGACTGGTAGCCAGATAGACGGTGGCTTCTGCCAGCGGAATGCGCCCTTCGGGCCAGCCAATCTTCATTACGGCATCGAATGCTGCATTGGCAAGCAACAACGCATTCGGGTTTGCCAGCCCGATGTCTTCCGAAGCCGATATCACCAGCCTGCGGGCAATGAAGGCTGGGTCTTCTCCCCCCTCTACCATACGGGCAAGCCAATACAAAGCACCGTCCGGGTCACTTCCCCGAATCGACTTGATGAAAGCCGAAATGATGTCGTAATGCATCTCACCATCCTTGTCGTATGCCAAAGGATTCTGTTGCAGGCGTTCCACCACTTTCCCATCGGTAATGACAATCGGATCCGAATCGTCCGCTTCTACCACCAGTTCCAGAATGTTCAACAATTTACGCGCATCTCCTCCCGAATAGCGCAACATCGCATCGGTTTCCTTTAATTCGATGTGTTTCTCTTTCAGCACCGCGTCTTTCTCCAGCGCATGGTGAAGCAATTCCAGCAAGTCGTCTTTCTCCAACGATTTCAGCACATACAGCTGACACCTTGAAAGCAACGGACGGATTACCTCAAACGAAGGATTCTCCGTAGTGGCACCTATCAAGGTAACCACCCCCGTTTCTACAGCGCCCAGCAACGAGTCTTGCTGCGACTTGCTGAAACGGTGTATTTCGTCGATGAAAAGAATCGGACTCTGCTGCGAAAAGAAACGCCCGCCACGAGCTTTTTCGATGACATCACGCACTTCCTTCACTCCCGAAGTGACTGCACTCAAGGTATAGAAAGGCACTTCCAGCCTGTTGGCTATGATTTGTGCCAACGTGGTCTTCCCCACTCCGGGAGGCCCCCATAATATAAAGGAAGAGATGCGCCCGGCATCAATCATCCGCCTCAATACGGCACCTTCTCCCACCAGATGTTTCTGCCCGATATAATCGTCTAATGTTTTCGGGCGCATCCTTTCCGCCAATGGTTGTGACATAACTCTAACTTTTTATCTCACAAAAGTAAGTATTTTCAAGATGTGAAGGAAAAACAGAGCTGGGAATTTTATAAAAAAGGCAAACGTAAGGGCATAAAAAAAGCCTCTTTTCACAAAGAAGCTTTTTTAAGTTTTCAATAGGTATTAGTTTTTTTTTTAAGGTAAAAAGATTGTTTTCAGGATAACACCACAAAGATGAGGCCTTTTTCTGAACTAAACAAATAAAAACTTATGTCTTTAAACATGTTTTTCGATTTTCTTTCATTTTTCTTTCTTTGCATTCTTTAAGGACCCCACCCCTTCATACTGTTACAAAAGTAATAAAATTTCTTTAAAAGCAAACAAAAGAATCAAGATAATCCGAAATCTGTGCTATAATGACAATATTTTCTTTTCCACCCTCAAGTCGTCTTCCGTCATCCGAGGCGAAGGAATGTTGCACATACGGATAATATCTTCCGCCTGACAGGTATAATCGTAGTATGCCTTTTCTTTTTCATCCAGCACCTCCGGAGCCTTCAGTTCTCCCTTCAATTTCAAAAACTCGTCACGCGCTATGCTGTCCGAATATTTTACAAAAAGGATGCGCCGCGCCACGGGATTGTAATTATAGTCGAAACACATATACAGGCCGCGCAAGAAAGGCGGACGGTCGTACATCGGAAGCTTCAGGCAAATGTAGAACAAAGAGAGTTGGGGCGAAGGGTTCTCGTTGAACATCAGGTACAGGTGGTTGAAGCCGTTCATCAAAGCCGTACCCCAATGGGTCACCCCATACGCATTGTTATGCCCCACCTCCACATAATTGCCGTTCTCGGCAGGGGCAATCAGGTAGGGTTCAATCTTCAGGCTCCGGCTCCCCGACGAAATGCTATAGCTGATGTAAATGCCGCTGAAGTTGAACACACGCCCCATCGTCTCCTGCACATTGTTTTCCAACTGTACGAGAAACGGGCATCGGGCATCTTCCGGAACCGCCTTTGCCTGATAATCCGTGGAGAACAAAGAGTCTTTCAATCGGGCAAGCGAACCGAGCAATTTCTTTTTCGACACATTGTTCACCCACACCAGCGCATTGTTCAACGCCTCTTCCTCGCCCATCCCTTTCTCGCGGTTCTTGAAATAAGCGGGAAGCACCGTCGAATAAATAGCCGACAAGACGCTGGGCGAAAAGCCTGCCCGTTCCGCCATGTCCTTCATCTTGACGCCTTTCTGGCGCAAGAATGTCATGCGGTCGTATATTTCTTTCAATTCCTCCATAATAAAAACAGGGTTTGGGCACGAAGTTAATCAAAATTCTTCAAATATCCGCCCCGAATCATGCAGATAGTTGCGTTGCCCGATGCATATAGCTGCACCGGCATGTGCCTGTATATGCAAGTTTGGAAGACACGAAGCGTTACAATTGTTACAAATGACAATTACAAAAGTGTATTTCAACAAGGCGATTCCAGATTCCAATGAGGGAAGACTGAGACAACATAGAAATTATATATTATATAATATATATAATATATAATTTTAAGAAGAAGTTCGCACCATCGGCTGGCTTACATGAAAACGGTTTTCAATTAATTGTAATTGTAACAATTGTAACGCTTCCTCATATTACAAACCGGTTTCATTTCCATGTCAGTGTGATGTCTATTTTGTAAAAGAACCGTTTCAGGAATGTTTCTGAATTGTTACACGAATATGATTCCTGCTTTATTCATTTTTCCCTTGACGGCAAGGCCCTACTTTTGCACCGGAATCAAAACGAGAACAGAAACATGAGAACTCAAACACAAACCATACCCGGAAACAAAAAGCCGATGCCCGACTGGCTCTTCGTGCTTTGGGCAGGAGGCACAGCCCTGCTTTCCTATTCCCTGGTCTATGCCCTGCGCAAGCCTTTCACGGCGGCAGAGTTCGAAGGGCTACAAGTGTACGGGATGGACTACAAGATAGCCGTCAGCATCATCCAATTGCTGGGTTATGTAAGCGCAAAGTTATTAGGCATCAAATACATTTCCGAATTAAGACCCGAAGGACGCCTGAAGTTCATCATCGGCTCGGCTGCTTTGTCCGAAATCTCGCTCATCGCTTTCGGCGTGCTCCCTATACCTTATAATATAGTGGCGCTCTACTTCAACGGGCTTTCGCTGGGCTGCATGTGGGGAGTGATTTTCAGTTTCCTCGAAGGGCGGCGCACCACCGACATCCTTGCCAGCATCATGGGCGTAAGCATGGCGCTCAGCTCGGGCGTGGCGAAATCGTTAGGCCTTTATGCGCTCAACCAGCTTCACGTGAGCGAGTTCTGGATGCCTGCCCTCATCGGAGCCGCGGCTTTTCCCCTGCTCTGCTTCACCGGATGGATGATGACCCGCTTCCCCAGACCTACGGAAGCCGACATCGCTTCGCGTTCGGAACGCGTCACACTGAACGGGCACCAGCGCTGGGCTTTGTTCCGCCGGTTCATGCCCCTGCTCATCCTGCTTTTCGGAGCCAACCTCCTGCTCACCGTACAACGCGACATCAAGGAAGACTTTATCGTATGCATCATCGATGTACAGACCATCTCTTCGTGGGCATTCGCGCAAATCGACTCGATAGCGACCTTTGTCCTGCTGGCTGTATTCGCCTTGCTCGCCACAACCTACAATCACCTGAAGGTGCTTTGCATGTTATTGATACTCTCTACATTCGGTATGGGAACCTTGGCGTTCTTAGGGGCGACCGAAGGAAACGAGCATATCCCCACCACCATCTGGCTCTTCCTTCAAAGCCTTTGCCTGGACATCGCTTACCTGAGCTTCCAGACCATCTTCTTCGAACGCTTCATCGCCTGCTTCAAGATAAAGGGAAACGTGGGGTTCTTCATCATTACCATCGATTTTGTAGGCTATTTAGGCACACTCGGCTTGTTGCTCTTCAAGGAATTCTGCGCCTCTCACATCGACTGGACATCCTTCTACAACCACATGAGCCTGTTCATCGGAGTGGCATGCTGCCTTTCCTTCATCGCCTCGCTGATCTACATGATTTATGCCCGGAAACGCAAGCAAGGCCCCCTGCCCGAAAAGGCGGAACAACCTGAAACAAGAAAGAATGAAAAAGAAAATAATATCTACTTAACAACTTCTGCTATATGAAAAAGATTGAATGTGTGATTTTAGACTGGGCGGGAACCGCCGTAGATTATGGATGTTTTGCACCGGTATCGGCTTTCATCGAAAGCTTCCGTACGCTGGGACTCGAAGTGAGCGCCGCCGAAACACGTGCCCACATGGGGCTGACCAAGATTGAAGAAATCCGTGCCCTGTTCCGTATCGACCACGTAAGCCAGGCGTTCCGCGAAAAATACGGACGCGACTATAACGAGAATGATATCCAATCCTGCTACGCCGAATTCCAACGTCTGCTATTCAGCACCCTGCGCAACTATTCGGGTCCGATAGCGCATGTAGTGGAAACCATCGACACCCTGCGTGGCATGGGCATCCTGATAGGCTCCACCACAGGATATACCCAAGAGATGATGGACATCGTCATCCCTTCCGCCGCCGAGCAAGGATACAAGGTAGACAATTGCGTCACCTCGGACAACCTGCCCGCCGGACGCCCTGCACCTTATATGATTTATAAGAATATGTGCGACCTCGCCATTCCTTCCCGCTTCTCGGTATTGAAATACGGAGATACGATTTCCGACATCAAAGAAGGTGTAAACGCCGGCGTATGGAGCGTGGGAGTCATCTTGGGAAGCAACGAGCTGGGACTGACCGAAGAAGAAGTGCAAAACATGCCCGAAGAAGAACTGAAAGCACGTATGCTCGAAGTAAGATACCGCATGTATGCCGCCGGAGCACACTATGTAGTGGATTCCATCAAGGAACTTCCCGCCCTGATCAATGCCATTAACGCACGCATGAACAACGAATAACCGATAATACAACTTTTAATTAAAGGAGTTAAGGAGTTAAGCCAATACCTCTGTGTATACGGTTCTTTGACTTACTATTGGCTTAACTTCTAACGGAGCAAAGCGGAGTGATAACTCCTTAACTTCTTAACTCCTAAAAAATAAACTAAATATCAACATCAACCTATATACAACATGAGACCGTATTTATTATTGACCCCCGGACCGTTAACCACAAGTGAAACCGTAAAAGAAGCCATGATGAGCGACTGGTGCACGTGGGACGAAGACTATAACGTAGGCATTGTGGAAGTAATCCGTAAAGAACTGGTAGAATTGGCAAGCAGCCACCCCGAAGAATATACTGCCGTACTGATGCAAGGAAGCGGAAGCTTCTGCGTAGAAGCGACCTTAGGCTCGGTCATCCGCCCCGAAGACCACCTGCTGGTTGCCGCCAACGGCGCATACGGCAAACGCATGGGGGTAATAGCCGACTATTATCACCTGAACTATCACCTGATGAAGTTCGACGAGACCCAACAGGTAGACCCGGCACAGGTAGACGCATACCTGAACGAGCATCCCGAAGTGACACACGTATCGGTAGTGCATTGCGAAACCACTACGGGTGTGCTCAATCCGCTGGAAGCCATCGCCGAAGTGGTAAAACGCCACGATAAAGTGTTGATAGTAGATGCCATGAGCAGCTTCGGGGGAGTACCCATCGATATGGCTCAATTAGGCATCGACTTCATGATTAGTTCTGCCAACAAATGCATCCAGGGCGTTCCCGGATTCGGATTCATCCTCGCACGCCGTTCGCTCCTGGAGCAATGCAAAGGCGTAGCACGCTCGCTCTCGCTCGACCTCTACGACCAATGGGATACCATGGAAAAAGGACACGGCAAATGGCGTTTCACCTCGCCTACCCATGTAGTACGCGCCTTCATGCAAGCCCTGAACGAACTGAAGGCGGAAGGAGGCATTGCCGCACGTCATGCCCGTTATAGTGAGAACCACCGTACACTGGTAGAGGGAATGCGCTCACTGGGATTCCGTACCCTGCTGCCCGATGAAGCACAATCGCCTGTCATCACCTCATTCTATTATCCCTCGGCAGATTTCAACTTCAAGGATTTCTATCAGAAGCTGAAAGCGAAAGGCTTTGTCATCTATCCAGGTAAAATCTCGCAAGCCGACACCTTCCGCATCGGAAACATCGGCGATGTATTCCCATCCGATTTCACACGCCTGGTAGAAGCCATCAAAGAAATCAGATAATTCCCTAAAACGGAGTCAATACAGCAAGTCCCGGCACAAGGCATCATGCTTTTGTGCCGGGACTTGATACGTTATGTCACCCTTATAGCTGAGACAAATACAGGTTCGTTGCTTCAAGATTAAAGTAATTGGCATCCCAAGTCTCATCGTCTTCCAGCCCCAGCCATTCACGCATTTCTTGAGCTTCTTCCGATTCCGGGTCTTCTTCCAACAATCCCTTCATATATTCATAGCCGGGCACACCGCCACAATCTTCCGGAGGGCAAGTTCCCTTACCTGCCAGACAACGGGCATGCAAGAGAGCCTCATCGGATACGGCCTCCAATTTGATCGTATGTATCCAGTCATCCCCGAAGTCGTACCAATAAACCAGACTTTTCGAGGAATCTTTTCCCCAAAAAGTACGCAATTTCAACTTACTTGCATCTTTTCTTGGAGCGAAAGAGAAAGCATCCATCTCATCCGGTTCGGATATATAGAAAGAACCGCCGTAAGCTTTATCGGAAAAAGAATACAAATGCGCGTTTTCCCACCCAAAGGCTTCTTGGATTACAAAATGGAATTGCTGGAAAGTAAAAGAGTCCGGTACCAATATCCGCCTCCATACAGGCGGTTTGGTGATACCTTTAATCTGAATTTTAAATTGGTAAGTCATGAGCTATGTATATTTTTGTTTGTTCATCCTCTGTTTGCCACTTCACTATGCCACCCCTCAAGAACTGCAAATATACGAAAAGATTTTAAATTCTTTTCCGAAAACATCAACAGATTCACTTTCCATATTCCGGTTCCGGCCATTCCGGCCATTCTTGTTCACATGGCATATTCATGTTCCAATTCGTTCACGATAGCTTTATTGATGAAGTCATTAATAGTAGTTCCGCTTCCGGCTACAGCCTCGGCCACACGTGAATGAAGTTCCGAAGACATTCTTACGATAAGTTTTCCACTATATGGTTTTTCCGGCTGTACGCCCCGTTCCTTACACTGCGAAAGATAATCGTCAACGCCTTCTTCAAAATCCTTACGAAGTTCGTCCACGCTGTTCCCCTCATACAAGATTGTTGCTTTATGCAATCCCTGTAC
This sequence comes from Bacteroides sp. An279, assembly GCF_002159615.1. Lineage (NCBI taxonomy): Bacteria > Pseudomonadati > Bacteroidota > Bacteroidia > Bacteroidales > Bacteroidaceae > Bacteroides > Bacteroides sp. An279. The sequence continues at coordinate 29,413 of NZ_NFJA01000030.1, read as the reverse complement.
TTTACCGAATAAGCAATTGTCTTCCGGGCTGAACTCTACAGATCCCGAATAGCCCTTATATTTAAAGAATCCCATAAATTATTTGTTTTTAGATTGTTCGTATTTTTCTATTAACCTGTTTTTCTGTATATGCTCTACAATACCTTTTATCACGTATGCCTTTAATATGCTTCCCGGATGCGGTTTGTGTAACGTGAAAGGAGCATCACCTTCCGGGTTTACAAATTCAACACGTGAACCTGATGTGCTTCCTTTATTGTTTTCTGTATATCCGAATATGCCGAACAACCTTTTAGCTTCATCATAAGTGAAGTCTTTCGGCTGTGACAATATACGGGCAATCAATTTTTCTTTAGTTCCCATCCTTTTATTATTTGAACACAAAGATACTAAATTTGATACTAAAAGCAAAATATTTCGTAGATATACTATGCACAATAGATGCCGCAAGAAGTATAAGAAGTATAGGTGTTTTATCAAATCTGTACCGACAAATCAAATTCTGATATATTTTCAAATTAATACATCGCCGGTTTCCATTTTTTGACAGGATAAACCTTTAATTTCCCATCAACCGTTTCCGTCCGGTCAATAAAATAGATTCTATCGCAAGATAAAATAGATTCATATAATGGCTCTGCTTCTTGCTTTGATGAAACTTTATCCCAATCTATTAAGGGCACTTCCTTCAAAAATGTTGTATCCCTCAAAAATACCAAATCTTCGCTTCGTAGAGGTGTATACACAAAAACATAAGAATACTTTTGCGCCTTATTCGTGCGGTCTAAAAGTGTAAATATATGTACCCTGTCACAAAATCGTTGGCTATCTTTAGGACTTATGTAATGTCTCACTCCTTTTACTTCAGATTGGGTAGAAGTAAATATAACACAAATTTCAGACTGGGCATACATATTCATCACGTATGCAAACAAAACGACTACCAGTAATACATTTTTTTTCATCATTTACAAACCTTGTTTCATTAAATAACCCATTGCTCCTTCCTAAACTATTCGTAATAAATCATCCCCTCCTTAAACACCAACCGTATGAAGTTCCGGCGAGTTGCATGGCACACCGACATCCCTATACTCTACCGTGTTGGCCTGTAACGTAAATATGGTTTCATTCCCTTTTTTATCTACATTATTAACATAGGAAGATCTGTCAAATACCAATGAGGCATTCCCTTTTTTCAAAACAAGTATAGTCAGGCGAGGCGGTTGGCTCATTATATAAGTGCCGATAAACAACAACGCCATGGAATCCTCACCCTGGTCTATTTTATAATAGAAAGACGTTTTCCTTATATCACCATCAGGCTCATTCGTCAGGTATCCCCAACCTTCGTTGTTTTCCAAACTACATATTTTCTTTCCTTGGCAGCTTATACGAATAAGGTGTATGTCTCCCGGATCATTTTCCCAATTCCTGTATTTCAAGCATTCTATGTCGTATCTGTCTCCATTAGACGTATATTCGCTTTCATCCGACATTCGAATGTAAGGAGAAGTATTCTTATACTTTTTAACCGGATATGTTTCGACATACTTCCCCTTGATAGTGATATTTCCATCAGTGTCCATATCAAATACTTGCTCCTGTCCATAACCCAACATAGCGGATGCCCAAAAGAATACTAGAATCAATACCGTTTTCATCACCTATACATTTATCCAATAAAAAAACACAACGCCATACAAAGATAAGGCTTTCTTTATCATTTCATCCTGACACAGCATTAAATTCTCATTTTCTCCCCAAACATTTGCTTTCGCACTTGGATTGTATTATCTTTACAGATGTTTCAGTTTTATGTTCCATGGGCTGGAATGTATATTCCACGCCTTGGAATGTATATTCCAGCCCATGGAATGTACATTCCGCGCCGTGGAACATAAAACAGATATTGCCGGAAACAGATTATAAACCTTAATGTATCATATTATCATGGATGCTCTTTATGATTTCTTGCCTGTGCCTTCTGCCAATGCGGAAGACACCACGCCTTTACCCTAAAATCGTGTCGAAAGGGACGGTTACGTTCGAGAAGCTGACCGAACAAATCGCCAACCATTCGGGACTGACCAAAGGAACCATCCTTGCCGTGATGGACGAGACAGACTATTCATTCATATCCTATAATAATTCCGGTTAATCTTTCCATTATAGGTTCTTTCTATTTTGTCTACCCGTTCATAAAGGAAAGGAAGTTTATGCGCCTCCAAATTACTCTTCAGGAATTTAACCAATTGTTTCTGGCTAAAATCCGGAGTTTCGTCTATTACATAAAGAAGCTTCAATACTTGCCCGATAACCGGATGCTCCGCACAGATACAAATGCATTCTTTTATACCAGGATATGCCAAAACCTGATTTTCCACTTCGACAGGAGAAATTTTATAACCGCCGATATTTATCACATCATCCATGCGCCCCTGAAGGTTCAGACGTCCTTTGGAATCGATAAAACCTAAATCTGACGTATATAACGCCTCTTCATGCAAAACAGAATGTGTAAGAGCCGGTTCGCCTATGTAACCCGTCATGAGCATAGGCCCTTTACATGCCACCGAACCTGCTTCCGTTATAAAAACCGAAGCATGCTTCATGGGATATCCCAAACATCCTGCAATGCACTCGTTGCATGAATAATCATACGTAGAAACAATACCCGTTTCTGTCGAGGCATAGGTATTATAAAGCCTGGTATGCGGCAACAACTCACGCAAAACCAACATGTCACATTGAGACATCGGTGCCGCTCCGGTTTCGATAAAATCTATCTTACCTGCCAAAGCACTTAATTTTCCGGAAGCAAACTGAATCAGCATACGCAAACTTGCCGGAACCAAAAAAGATGCAAGCCTAAAAGACGGATACTCGAATGCAGATAAAAAAGCATCCATGTTTTTCATGCCTTCGGTAATAATAATAGTTCCACCCAGCATGATGACAGGCCAAATTTTAGAAAGGCTTCCGATATGGTTCAGAGGACCGCTGATTACGAATACGGTCTCATCGGTGTACCCCTGTGACCCGATAAGATTTTCTGCATTCGACACAATGGCACGATGACTAATCATCACTCCTTTTTGCTCACCGGTAGTACCCGTAGTAAAAAGGATATCAGCGACATCCTCCGGAATATCATTGTCCCTTACCTGCTGTTCAATATGTTCCATACGGACGTCTGGTATATCATTCTCTAACGGTACAACGGTTTTGCCCGCCAAGTGGACCGCCAAATAAGTCACAATGAAACCAACCGACTGAGTAGCCCGGACAACAACGGCCTTTCCGCTTACAGACGCCCATATCGCCGCTTCTTCCCTTACACGTTCGTATAACCGAGCGTAGCTAATACATTCAGTTCCACAGACCAAAGCATCATGCTCCGGCCTTTCCTCTGCATGGCGTATCAAATAATCGTCAAGCTTTGTCATGTTTCTCCGACAGTTTACGCTCAACCAGTTCTACCAACGTATCCAGCGACCTGAAGTTTTTAGGTGTGGCATCACGGGATTCCAACTCTATACCAAACTCTTGAGAAAGAATCATCAATATGGTAACTACACCTAAAGAATCCAACTCGCTAAATAAAAATTCTGAATCAAAATCCACAATCGGGAGTTCTGCTTCAAGCAATGTCCGAATACGCTCTTTCATATCCTATTTAAATAGTTTTGGTAAAAAATCAACCAGATATTTGCGCCAGTTTTCCCATGTATGCCCACCATCCGTCTCATGGTAAACATAGGGATAAGCATTTGCATCCAACAATTTGCGCAAATCATCATTCAATTTCTTTGTAAAATCATCCTTTCCCACGGCAATATAATAAAGTGCCGGAGGATCAGCAAACAAACGTTCCATTTTTTCCTGCATGTGTTCATAGATTGCTAAATCGCCGTTATTGGCACCTTCCGTCAACGAAGATATCTTTTTATCCAATCCCCGGTTCCCGATAAAAGGCAAAATACTTTTAAGGTCGTTCCAAGCATCATTGATGCCCCTCATGCCCTGAATCCTTTTATTATTCAACGCATTGGTGGTCTGTGCTGAAAACAGGCCGATATAATCAAACACCTCCGGATTGTTCAACGAAATATACAGCGTATGCAATCCTCCCAACGACAAACCTGCTATGGCACGCCCATCCTTGTTCTTTATTGTCCGGTAATGGGCATCTACATAACCGACGATTTCTTTTACAAAAGATTTTTCAAACTTCCCGAACATCGATGCCACATTATTGGCATCAGGCTGGACATCCGGATGAGCCGGATCGCTTCCAGGCGCAGCGGCCAATGTGACATTCCCGTTAGGCATCACTACAATCATTGGCCGGCAAAGCCCTTGGCTTATCAGATTGTCCAATATCTGCATAGCCCTTCCGCAAGCTGTCCAAGAATCTTCATCACCCCCCGAACCATGCAGCAAATACAAAACTGGATAAGACGATTTACCCGAGCTATAAGCCGCCGGAAGGTATATGGTCATGCGCCGCTTTTTCATTCCATTGAGTTCAGACGGATACCATACATGATGCAATGTACCGTGCCTGACATTCCGGGTAGCATAATTATCGGCAATGCCTCCCCCAATGATAAAATAATTGAATTCTTTATCAATATCCCTCACCCGGTTCGGATTGTTCCTATCCAGGTAAATCGTATCTTCATCCACGAAATAACGGTAGGTATAAAATTCGGAAGGCAAAGGAGCGGTCGTATAGATCCAGAAGTCTCCTTCCCGTTTCATTTTCTTCTTTGATTCTTTCGAGAAAGAACCGATAGGAGTTTTAATTCTATTACGCTGGGCAAACATAGACCCGGCTATCTGGACAATCCTTGCATGAGAAGCTTTAAAAGTAAAGGTCACAGAATGGTCGGGATGAATTACAATCCCTTCCACCTGCCCCATCATCCTCAAGCTGCAGAAAAAGACTATCCCTATAAAGAAACAAATTCTCATATACATCAGACCATCAGATTATTTGCATCATAAACCACTGATTGCGGTTCATCCTTTGCGTTCTCAAAGATAGACAAATTATCTGTATATAACAAATTTGAAACAATTCCGTCTGCACTATAATACGCCAAAGTCCTTTTTTCTTCATTCGACTCAAACGCTACAACCGAAACATTGGGATTGACCAATGCCAACAACAAAGGAAATTCCCCCCAACCGCTATGCTTGACATATACAGTCTTTACATCCAAAGGCAAATTATCCACCCATTGGGCATAATTGCCATATTTCCTCATATTTGCCTTTACCATCCTAAATACGTCCGTTCCCTTGTACATGTATCTTTCCAGCACCAGGTTCTTATAATAAGAAGAGGTTTCCAGTTCTTTGCATAAATGCTCGTATCTTTCAATGAAAAAGCGGTGTACCAATCTTGTCGTTTCCGCATAGGTTTCTCCCCGTAATGCATCCGATAAGGTAATGCGTTGCTCTATGCAAACGGTAAGCCTGCCCGGATGAGCGGTAAAACTATACAGCGGCATGATGTTATTCATCCCATGGATAATGACCGGCAATATGTCAATGCCTAGTTCGTGCGCCAGATAGAAAGCCCCCTTATGATAACGCAAAATCGAAGACTTCGCATTCCGTATGCCTTCTGGAAATACAGCTATGCTATAGCCTTGTTCCACATAATGGCGGAATACATGGATATCACGTTGCAAAGAACTGTCTTGCCATGCCCTAAAATTGTTCTGGTCTATCGTATAGAAGCCCAACCAGCTGAACATAAATCGAATAACAGGATTATGACTGGAATGCGTATTGGCAACGATAAGTATCTTAGGACTTAATGCCATCAAGCACATCGGATCAAGCAGAGATTGATGGTTGCAGATGATAATAGCAGGCTTGCCGAAATCTTCCCGGTAAGGATTACGCAGCGAATAACGTACCCCAGGTATTAAATGCTGGTCTATGCGGTGTACCCAGCTTACAAACCGGTTCAGCACCCTTTGCCTCCGAACTTTTCTCCTGACGAATAAGAAAAGCAATCCTCCTGCCAGATAACCGACCAACAATTGACACAACCACCACATTCCACAAAACCAGGTTCTTGCCAAAGCAGAAAGAGTGAGCGGACGACGCCGGTAAGTACCTTTTTGCCTTACCATCCAATTGAAAACAATCGGAGGTAATGCAAACGCCATAAGCACCACCGAAAACATACCGATAATTGTCACCTCTGCCAGACTATGCAATGCAGGATGTTTCGCAAATATCAACGTACCTATACCTATAAACATAATCAGTGCGGAAAGAATGATGGAACTCTTGTAAGAAGCCAACAGTTTCTTGCGGTAAGCATATTCATAACAACATCCCTCTGTAATAAAAATGGTATAATCGTCTCCTTGTCCGAATATAAATGTGGCAAGGATGATATTGACAATATTAAAATGGATATCGAAAATGCCCATAATACCCAAAATCCAAATCCAACTGACAGCCATCGGTAAAAAAGCCAGCAATGCCAATTCAATCCTACCGAACGAAAACCATAAAAACAAAAAGACAATCATACCGCAAGCCCAACCGATATAGTTGAAATTATCAGACAAATGATTGGCCAAAGCACTGTTCATGCCTTGGATGTCAAAACTGAAATAATGAGCATTTTCCCAGTCTGATACCTGTTCTTCAATAGCATGCACACGCTCTTTATCAACCGACAGGATATCAACGACCTTGTAAGTGCCGGATATACTGTCTATACTGATATACGAATCCGAAATATGCTTTAATAAACCGGCTTTATCCGGCAAGGTTCCCGCATAATCAGCACATAAAATATCAAAATACGGCACAAACGCCTCTTCAACAAAACCTTCCTGGCTACACGCCTCTCTGAACTCATCGAAAAGCTTGTTCCGATGAGTATCTATAAATTGATGCCACAAAGACAAACGCTCCAACTGTTCATCCTTCGAACAAAAGAAACGTGTACAGGAATATAAACGTTCACCTTTTGCAGGGTGCACCAAACTTGCCAAAGAGTCTTGTATGGCAGAATGGAAAGATAAAGCCTCATCGAAAGAAGAACCTTTCGAAACCACATATACCGATTCCAAATCGTTATCCTCATCAGATGCCAGCTGTTGGAAATACTGCATATCTTTCCGCTGCTCTTCTGTCATATAATTGATATTTGCCAGATTAGCATCAAAACGTGTCGACAGACTGAAATACCCCAATACAAGGGTCAGCACCAATAATACCAGCAAGACCAACGGACTCCCCTTAAACGACAACTTGCCAGCCCATTCAAAAGGTGCCTCAGTAGCTTTCTCACCGGAATCCTCCTTCACACGCACCTTATTACGGAGGACATGAGGCAAATACATGATTACAAACAAGATAGTGCCTATTAAAAGGAAAGTACTGAAAAGTCCTAAGTCACGCAATGCAACAGCATCCAAAGGAATCAATGCCAAAAAGGCACCTACCGTCGTAACATTGCCAATAATCAATGGAGCAGCAACTTCACGCAATGCGCTCCGGATACTGGTTGTTGCTGATAAATGGGCAATCAGATGAAGAGGATAGTTAATGGCTATACCCAATATAATACTGGATATCCCTACCACAATCAGAGATATGTCCTTATAAATAAACGACAGCATCCCCATGGCAAAAACCCAACCCCACAAAATAGACACGGCTATCAGAAACAAGTGATAAAACCGTTTCAACGCATACAAAAGCAATACAAGAATCAAAATGATGGCAATGGATGCCGACAAAAGGCTATCACTTTTTATCTGTTTCGCATTACCAACAGCAATAACGGGACCACCGGTATGATGAACCTTCACCGTGGGGTGTAAAATCTTCAGCGAATCAGCCACTGATGACAGATAATCCACCAGGAGCGCATTGTGTTGCGTTTCACTATTCCCAAACGGAGAATACATCATCACGACAGCCTTATTCATTTCCGGCGTAAAGATATAACCATCATAAGTTTCAAAAGAAGCCGTTCCGTTCATTGTCTGCAATGACTGCAAAACAGGTGTAAACAGATGCAACGGGTCACGTGAAATATTTTCCGAGACAAGAGAAGACGACGGGAACATCAGCATTTCCTTATCCAAAGCCAACTGGTTGCTTATATATCCCTCCGTATTCAACAAACTATCCAGCCGGACGTAATCTTTTGACGTCAGGAAATATGGAATATGAGCATAAATATAACTAGTCAACTCATTATATTTTTCCAAATCAACCTGAGTAGTCAGACCACATACCCAATGCAGGGTATCCGTTTCCTGGATGATTGATTCATAATCTTTTATAGCCTCAATAACCGATTCTGGAGAAGCTGAGATGCTACCAGAGTCACATTGATTTTCGAACACGGCAATAATCCGATTGGCTCCCGAAATATCCTGATAAACCGAAAGAGCTTCCTTCTCACTTCCACTGACAGGAAGAAAAGCCGATATGTCTTCTTTGTAATCCAAACGTACCAACGAAACAAGGAAAACAAACGTAACGGCAACAAAAGACAATACACACAACCTTTTATGTGCAGCCATATAATCGTATAATCGGATTACAAAACGTATCATCTTGCTATTGACTTAGATTTTAATAAACTATTCATCCAATTTAAAAACTCCTTTTTCCAAGCCCGGCTCTCAGCCGTTCCTTTGGTTGAGGATGCACCAAATCCATGCCCTCCTGTTTCATACTGCAAATACAGGTGTGGCACATGATTAGCTGATAAAGCCGAATCCAGCAATACGGAATTATGATAATCAACGGTAGGATCGTCTTTACAATTGACTAAAAAGACTGGAGGACAATCAACAGGAACATGCCGTTCCAAAGATAATGAATCACACAATACACGGTTGCATATCCGATTGTCTCCCAACAATGCACGACGGGAACGCTTATGGACATAAGGAGCGTTCATCGTAACTACAGGATAGACAGAAGCAATGAAAGCCGGCCATTCCGATTTGGGGAACAAAACCACGGACGACATTGCCAGATGTCCGCCGGCTGAAAATCCCATAACCCCCAATTGTTTTACATCTATGCCATATTGTGCTGCATTCTCCCTAATCAGACGCAAAGCTTGCCGTAAGTCATTTTGCGGGTCCGGATAACGGTTCCCTCTAAAGATATACCGATACCGGAAAAGGAATGCCGGTACCTTGGCTGTCCGATATTTTAAGACAAATGCAGATATACCGTTCTTTTGCAGCCACAATGCCACATCTCTGCCTTCTGTTACATCGGCATGCCAAAAATAACTGCCTCCCGGTAAAATAACCACTGCCGGATTATCCGTTCCCGGCGAAAGATAAGGAGTCAATATAACATCTGCATGACAAGCCGTACCTTCCCAAATATTTATCTGCGACAAGCCTTTAATGGAAAATGCCAGTGCAAGTATGAACAATTTAACCTTCAACATGCAATTTCTCTATTATATAATTAGTTCCCAAAATTTCCTCACAAGTTTGCAACGAAGTCAAGATTACTCCACAAAAACCATGGATATTCACATTCTGACCTGTCAATAACAGATTGGATAATCGCGTACGGACGGGCAAATGAGAAGTAATAAAATTATTTACATCTTTCTTATATCCGCACATAGCCCCATGCCGTACTCCTGTATGGTCACGAATCGTAAGAGGCGAAGCCGTATCTACCAATGCGATAACTTCTCTAAAAAAAGGAAACAATCTTTCCATTTTGCTCAAAACCGTTTCAGCTACCTTATTTTTCCACTCATAATAACTTTTACTGCGTTTCCCAATCGTTGAGTTTTCCCAAGCAACCACCTCATTCCAGTCCATAGGAACCGTAATGCATAAAGTATGCGCATATTCTCCCTGATCCTGCACCGGGGGAGTCAAGAACATAAATTTCGTGATAACCCCTTTGCGGTTGGCACTCCATACGCTCTCATAACTCTCAAAGTAGTAACTGGAATAACGCATATAAGGAAACGAATCTTTCTTGAGTTTGATATTAAGAATAAATGCAGAACATGAATCTTCTGTTCCTTGCAATTGAGCATAATAAGATTTTGATACTGCAAATCTATCAGACAACAAGTCCAATAAAACAGCCGGATGTATAGATGAAATATATACATCGGCAGACAGGACACGGCCGGCATCTGTCTTCACATACTTCACTTTATCTCCTTCCACAATGATGTCGGAAACCCCTTCACCTGTTATAACCGTACCCCCATGTGCCTGAATAAAACGAACCAAGACTTCAACAAAACGGTATGTTCCTCCTTTGAACCGGCTGACCCCTTTTTGCAACAGAACAGCTATCACGGCATGAAGATAAGCAGGAGTTATCTTACAATCTCCAGCATAAAGCACATTCATGTATGCCAGAAGGCGACGCAATTTCAGGTTATGGATATACTTGGATATAAATTGGTCGACCGGCATAAAAAAGTCTGCATTCTGTACAAACACGTTTTGTCTGGAATTACGCAACAAGAATAAATCCATCTCATCGGTTATTGCATCCAATGCCTTTACATATGCACAGATGTCGTGCTCCTCATCAGGGAAATAATGCAACAAAGACTGCATGAATCCCTCCCTTCCTGCCGATATGTTATACACAGAATTGTCTTCTGCCACATATATTTTATCAGAAATGCCATCAGCGACATTTTCAATACAAATATCATTCAAAATACCCAGGTAGCGGCACAACCTGTATACGCTCCCCCCTTCAAACATGCTTGTTATCACATGCATATCGGTATCAAACACAGCACCTTTACGGTTGTAACTTTGCATTCCCCCACCCGGCTTCCTGTTTTTTTCAATAACAGTCACTTTCATGCCTTCTTTCGAAAGCAACGCAGCCGAAAAAAGTCCGCCAAGTCCGGCACCAATAACAATCACCTCCTTGTTAAGCATTCTGATCGTATTTATTACAAATCTTATGGTAAGAATTTACATAAAACTGCCTGAACAGTTTTGCTCTCTGCAAAATGGATTCAGCTATTTCCCTTTGTTTTACGGGACTAATCCGTTCACCGATAGAGAAAAGAATATTGCCGGTCCGCATATATTTTCCTTTTTTAGGCAATACCCTGTTTGCACCATAAATTACCAGTGGAAGAATATCAAGCTTCAATTGCTCGGCTATATAGAAAGCCCCCTTATGAAACCGCCCGATTTGTCCGTCCGGTGAACGGGTTCCTTCCGGAAAGACAGAAATACAATAGCCACGCTCTACCAATGTCTTCAATTTAGGCAGAATCACATCAATACCTGCCGATATAGGGTAATATTCGGCATGACGTATGACAAAGCCAAAATAACGGCTTTTCCAAACCCAATCATTAGTCAGAAATACAATCTTAGATGTCAGGCTCAACTGCAACATCAAATCCAAATGGCTTTGATGATTGCAGATTATCATGGCAGGTTTTGAAAAATCTTCAAAAGATTGGTTCATGATGCGCGTCTTTACCCCTATGAGTGGAAGCATTCTGACTGTTAAAGAACCAAATACATGAAGAAGCTTACGAATCGCACTGAAATCCAACTTTACGACTTTAGATAAAGCCACATAACACAACGAAAATGGAGTAATCACCAGTAATGTTCCTACCAAGAAGAACAACAAGGCTAAGAGCGTACTAACCAATATCCTTAATCCTCTCCATGCAGCTAAAGGCCATCCATATACCAAAGCCAACAGGCACAAAAACGTATTCAAGACCGAAATCCGAAAAAAGTCCTTACCTGGCCTAAAATGACTCACCCGTTCTTCGCGAGGAGGATAATAGACACGCACCGGAACCGATACAATTTTCACACCACGCCAGGCTCCAAAGACCAGCAACTCCAGTTCTGCCTCGTAACGTGATGTCAGCCCATTGATTCCGTAAAGTTTGTGCAAGGGATATAACCGATAACCGGTCTGGGTATCCGGAACATACTGCAATGTCTGCACACAAAACCAGAAATTGCTGAAAACATTTGCAAACTTACTTCCGAAAGAACGTTCTACCCCAGACAAATTCCTCCGCCCTAAAACAAAGCAACCCGGATATTTCTTATTGGCTTCAAGCAACACAGGTATATCTTCCGGATAATGCTGGTTGTCGGCATCCAATGTAATGGCATACGAAAAACCCATTTCAAGAGCTTTCCTAAAGCCTAGCTGCAAAGCTTTTCCCTTGCCTTTATTGTTATCATATTCAACAAGGGTAATACCCTTTACGGCATGAAGCAATTCCGTAGTGGCATCCGTGCTGCCATCATTGACGACAATCACATCACGGCATTGCTCCATAGCCCGTTGCACCACCTCCACGATAGTCTTTTCATTATTATAAGTAGGTATGATTATGCAAATGCCACGGTCGCATAATTCGTCAAGTTGGTTATAATTCGTATCTCTCATGCTTCCGACAAATGATAGACAACTTAGCATAAACCAAATCAAGCTGTATGTTACTTATCACACACTGGCATGCAACTTCTTCCTTACCGATTTCTATCGAAGGAAAGGCTACTGTTAATTCCGTCAACTGGTCTGGTGAAATCACCGCAGTAAACTTTGCATTTTTTATTTTCTTCAGCTCCAAATGTTCATTTATTTCCAGTGCAAGCAACTCTTGAGCCAGCTGCAAGATACATACCCCCGGAGTCACAGGTTCGCCAGGAAAATGTGCCTCATATATAAAATGGTCAGGATTCAACCGGATAACATACGAAATGCCTCCAGATGTTTCCTCTTTACGGATAACCGTATATAAATTATTTCTCAATATCATGGTTTAAAATAAAAGTATAACTCAGTTTATGCCTTACATCCTTATATGAACTTTCTCCAGAACGCATCGCTAACATTATCTTCTTCAAATTCCGCTTCAACACACGCCGTATATACCATTTGTTCAGCTTTTCAAAAACATAATGCAATTTTATTTTCGACTTTTTCGTATCATAAGAATAATCAATCAATGTAGCTCCGAAATTATTTACAATACTTGCCTTCACCGTATCTCCACTGCAAAGCAAGATACAGATACCACTCAACTCCATATCCGACCTGCGCATCGAAAAATCATAATATACACGTTCACCTTCCTTTTCCGGGAACGACTGTCCTGCTGCCCATTGGCACACAGCCCCAAAGCATAAGACAAGAATAACAATCCTAGACTTCAGGCTATTCAACATCATATATTTTTTCATCAATAGGTTCATTCTTACGCACATGAGTCAGTGTAATCGTAGTATTGTCACCGTTTTTTTCATACAGTTCTACCTCACGAACCATGGATTGCACTTTATCATAATGAAGCACAATACGCGAGAACATCATCTTCATTTCTTTTTTCATCGGTAACAATGTCGCTACATACTGTCCGTTTTCCTGTTTAGCATCCACTTCAAAACTCTTGTCCGAGAAACAATTCCCAAGTACACTGTTCAACATAATGGCTGCAATTTCCTTAAACATCCGATTACTGTTTACATCAATGACGTCTGTACGCTCCCCTTTCTTCATCATCACCTTATTCTTGTATAAAACAAACGTATAGGTATAAGGCGAAAGATATTCCCACCTCAATTTATCCGGCTGCGAACAGCTCATTCTTCCTTTTGATACCAATTCACTGCCCAACATCTTCATGCGTTTGGTCTGAACGAAATCACACTGCATGGTTTTAATGGTTGCAGCAGACCTACTTATCTCTTTAATTATCGCGTCTTTGGATATCTCCTGACCCCAAAAAGCAAGTGGCGACAAACAGCATACGAGCCATAACAAGAATCTATTCATAGAGTATAAAATTTAACTAATTCGCTATAATAAAACAACCTAACACAATTAAAGACACTCCTAACCATTTATAGAAGTCTACTTCTTCCTGAAAAAAAACCATTGCAGCCAACAGCCCGAAGACATAGCTTAAACTCACCAATGGATAAGATGAACTTAACGGATAATGTTTAAGAATATACATCCAAAGCAAACTGGCTGCACCAAAACAAATGCCGCTCAAAGCTAATTGCCAATTGGCAAAGACCGAAATCCAAAATGATCTGGTCCAGCCGAAAGGCTCCATTCTCATCAATCCAAACTTCAAGGTAACTTGCCCTAACGTAAGCAAGATACTCTGAATAACCGCCAAAGGGAAAAGTCCGAAATTCATAGCTGTCTACTTATTATCTTTTTTCACTATAACCAAACTCTTTGAACTGATACATGGCAATTCCTTTTTCCCGGCACGTTTAAGGAACGAAGCATATTGTCCGGTACATTCATCATGACATCCTACAAGCACCACCTTAGCCTTGCCTTCAGTTATAAGCATCCGTGCATCCGCTATTGCCCACCGCAAAGAATCCTCACCTTGCACATACGTCATGTTATAACCATGACATTTCAAACGTACAGCCAGGATTCCGGCCAGGGTATTATGTGTACTTTGCATAAAAAGCGTAGGGCTGACACTATCTTCACCCAAAGTATCAATGCCTCGCAGAATCTTTTCACTGTTAGTCAGCATTCCGTGTGAAGTCGCTACAATAATGGCATCCGGCGAATGAATGCCGGCTTCCGAAAGTACTTTCAAAGAAGTGTACATAGCCGCTTTGGTCAATAAGTCCATACGCCTTTGCTCAATAGGCGGAATAAACTGCTTCAACAGTTTCAGTTCATCCAAATCCTTTAATTCATACCCGGAAAGAATTTCAGCCTCCACTTTACTGTCAGACAACGGTAATTCACTTTCCTGCTGTGATAACAATAACGATGTATCATTGCCTCCAAAACCAAAAGAATTACATAGCACATACTGCAACCGGCATTGCCCATTACCCATAAACGGAACAATACAATTGGCATCTGCTGTCTGCCAGCCAAGATTAACAGGAATATAATGATTCCGCATAGCTATCAAGGAAATAACAGTCTCTATCGCTCCTGATGCACTCGTCGTATGTCCGGTAAACGATTTGGTACTTGATACCGGTGGAATATTTCCGCCAAACAAACGCTTTAAAGCGACCGATTCGCTTTGGTCATTATTCAAAGTCCCGGTACCATGAGCATTTATATAATCAACCTGCGTATAATCTATTCCCGCCATACATAAGGCATCCTGCATAGCCAAATATGCACCTTCTCCATTTTCAGATGTGGCTGTTTGATGAAAAGCATCACAACGGTTACCATATCCGGCTATGAAAGCCGAAACTTCAGCATGACGGGCAACAGCATCCTCAAAACGCTCCAGCACGACATAGGCAGCACCTTCACCCAAATTCAATCCTGAACGGGAAGCATCAAAAGGACGACATGGTTCAGATGACAAAATCATCAGACTCTTAAACCCATTCAAATGAAACAGGGAAAGAGATTCAGCCCCGCCAGCAACAATAAGGTCTGCTTCGCCAGCCAACAGCATTCTCGTTCCAAGAATGATTGCATTCAATGCTGAAGAACAAGCCGTAGAGACAGTACAGGTATCCGCATCAAGCCCTGCAAGTTCTGCAATATCCACCGAAGATTTACCGCAATCAAATGCATCCAGATAATCCAAATAGGTATCATCGGCCAGGATAGAATGATAAAAACGTTCTGTCACATCCATCCCTCCCACGGTAGTACCGGAAATAAAGCAGACACGCCTGGTTTTCAAATATGGAAGCTTCAGACCGGCATCATCCAAAGCCTGACGCACCGCATAGGCTCCCAGCAAGACCGTACGGCTGACAATCTTGTCAGCCCGTATGCCCAATGACATTTTCAGCTCTTCATCCGATTGCTTTACTTCTCCTACCAGCAGGTCTTTATGACACGAAGGAAGATACTTCATGCCCTGGATACCACTCTTACGGGCTACCAGCGCATCAGATACAGTTTTCTTATCTGTACCTATCGCACAAATGATGCCGCTGCCTGTTATCGCTATACGTTGTTTCACAATCACTTATTTAGTGCGGTGTTCTTTTACATAATCCGCTATATGCTCTATACTGGTAAAAATAGCCTTTCCCTCTGCTGCATTGGACAAACGGATACCATAGTTCTTTTCCAACAGCACAATAATCTCCAGGGCATCAATCGAATCGAGCCCCAGACCTTCATCACCGAAAAGCGGTGCTTTGACATCTATATCTTCAGGAGATACTCCTTCTAAATTTAATGCTTCAATAATCTGTTCTTTAAGTTTCAATACCAAATCTTCCATAGTGTCTTATTTTCAATTTACTTTTTTAATCAATCTAATATCAGCTACAAAATC
Source organism: Bacteroides sp. An279 (assembly GCF_002159615.1). Lineage (NCBI taxonomy): Bacteria > Pseudomonadati > Bacteroidota > Bacteroidia > Bacteroidales > Bacteroidaceae > Bacteroides > Bacteroides sp. An279. The sequence goes on along the minus strand of NZ_NFJA01000030.1, from coordinate 13,101 downwards.
ATCATCTCCCATATATTCCAGCCAGCCGGTTAAGCAATAAGAGAGATTTTCATCAGCCAAAGTTGAACTTACCAGTTGCCCCATCATTTTTTCATCCCGCTCTGGCAAAATATAAAACGATGTTTCACTATGCATACCATGCCGTAACGCTATTTCCCCGTTGACTATATTGGGCAAAGTATAAACAAAAGCACTGGGGCTTGGGAAAAAATTATTCTCCCCGCTGATAGATGCAAGGTATTTCTTATCCGCACAAAGAGACGAACTGTGGTTGAACAGGACAATGGCAGTCTGTTCATAGCTGTCAAAATCCGGTACCGATTGGAACAACAGTTCTGCAGCGACCAGCCCTAACCGAGACAAACCATCCATCTTATAAAAACGTGGGTAGTCTCCCATGCTGCGCTTATACAGTTCCACTATCAGGTTTTTCCCTCTTTCCACCATCGGCAGCCGGTTTTCATTTATCCATATTTCCTGCGAAGATAAAATAACTTTGCTTATTGTCGTATAATCCGGAAGATGTAACACACGGTTATCTTCTTCCGCCTTACCAGTAAAGAAAACGGCTGCATTGCACCCTCCGAATCCAGAAATGAGTTTGACAAAAGCGTTTTTATCGGAACTACGGTTATGGGAAGACATATTGATAACCCCTGAGACACCGGAAGCATGAAAACCTCTGGTACCTAAGATAACACCATCATCTGCCGATAACATCGAAATAATACATTCCATTACACCAGCAGCCCCCATAGTATGCCCAAAATAACCTTTCAATGCATTTGCCGGAACGTCCGTAAGATGAGAGCGTTCAAGCGCTTTCCATTCCATCTGGTCATTATACAGAGTTGCCGTACCATGCAGATTGATAAAAGCCAACTCTTCTTTTTCATTGCCAAGCACCTTTGCAAGTGCCATCCCCGAACCAATCCCTTTCGGCGAGGGAGTACTGATATGATATGCATCATTACATACCGCCCCTCTGCAGATATGCCATTTCCCCTTGCTTGCCGACAAAACGACAGTAGCAGCTGCCTCGCCCAAATTAAGTCCGATGCGTTCTTCGTCAAACGGTCTGCATTCATCCGGAGAAAGTGCTTTTAAAGACTCAAATCCGGAAACAATGAATTTTCCCAACACATCGCAACCACATACCACCACATGACGATAAAAACCAGCATCAATCAGCCGCGAAGCAGCAATCAAAGCAGAGACACCCGAGATACAGGCATTACATACCACAAGAGGTTCATTGACAAAACCCAAATAACGGGCAATCTTCTCAGCCGTTCTTCCTGGCAAAACTTGTTCATCCGAGATAGTGTCCAACGATTCGACATTCGCTTTCGTGGTACTCAACACAAAACATACCTCTTTACCCGATACATCCATACCGATGTCAGCAATCGCCTTCCGGACCGAATGGATAACAAGAGATTCAAACCAAGTAAATCCTTCAACCAGAAGCTGTTCCCGCATTTCCTCATCAAAGACAGACGCTGTTACCGACAATGAGGTACCGAATGCTTTTTCGCAAAGACGCAACGAAGAATTGCCACACTTGATTGCATGATAATTCATCTCACTCGTAAAGCCAAGTGGCGATATGATATTATGTGCTACTACTGTTGCCATTTGCGCTTCCATTCTTCAAAAAAATCAGGATTACTAAACAAGAGTTGATAATCCATATCCATAAAAACTTGTACGGTAGTGGCCCGGCAATACAATGAATCATCCTCATAATCCCTGATTTCGTAATGAAAGATAATCTTGGCTGCTTCTGTAGGTTGGTAAGATATGCTTACATAAGCCTTGCTTCCATACCTAAGAGGTTTGCGGTACTGGATTTGCATGTCCACAATAGGCGCATAACATGCATGCTCCAGATATCCTTCATAAGTAAGTCCGTATTTTTCCCCGAAAGCCTCACGTGCATCTTCCAGATACTTAGCATACGAACCATGCCAGACAACCTTCATCATATCCACTTCGCTAAACCTGACCTTTATTCCTACTTTTTCCGTCAATACCATACCAGTTAACTTTTTAAAGCAATCTTCAAATCAGCATTTACAAGGAGCTGATTGCCTTTTCGGATAATAGCCTTTGCCAAAATCATTCCCAGAATTTCATCTTGAACCGTAACCTCTGTCGTTATCACATCGCCCGTATGAGGCAGCGATTCAATAGTAAGATTCTTCAGTGAACCGATATAACCGATTTGGATGCCCTGCTTCAGAATGTATTTATTGATATACCCAATACGTGCGGCACAAGTCTGGGCGATGTTCTCAATAAGTCCATAACCTTGCATCACTCCATGTTCCACATAAATATTTGTTTCCCGGATTGTAGTCTCACTAACCACTTTATCTTTTTCGTAATGAGTCAGGCAATCAATCATTACAAACGGAGGCTGCTGCGGTAAAAGTTCGCTCAGACGGATACTACGCATAAATTCGTCTGATGGGTTATAAAAATCAAATTCATTCATCTTCATTCATGCCAAAAATCAAAATAATTATACCATTGTGTCGGATACAGGCCAAGCATTTTCTCCAGTTCTTTCACATAAGCATCAGAAAGTTCTTCTATCCGAGCCTTGCCGTTTGCCTCTTTATTATATAATAAAGGAGTAATATAAATCGTATATTGCTTTGCAGCAGTCTTCATCACGTTTACAGCCACAACGTCCAGCGAACGCATCGCCGCTATGCTGAAAGGTCCATAGGGAAATGAAGCTTCCCCACCCAAGAAACACTTCACCAGTTTTTTAGGCGACCCCCAGATTCGGTCTGCCGGTATGCTTACCACTTCCCCTTTTGATAGGGCTGCATTGATATCGAACAGATGTGACATATCCGGAGATACAGGTATCATACGGATATGTGTATCCTTGAACAGGAACATCCGGTTCTTCATTACCGATTCCTTTTCCCCCCAATAAACCAAAGCATTGAACGCTTTCTTGTCTGCCTTCAAAGAATAACCGGCAATTTCATAATTCCCGATATGAGAACTCAACTGTACGAACGCATCGGGCTTTTCAAGCAAACGGAGATAAGCATCATAACCAACCACCTTCACTTCAAACCTTTTTCCTGCATACATGGCAAACTTATCGATGACTACTTGGGCGAAAAGGCAATGGTTCAGATAGGTATACCACGCCGAGCGCAGACAGCCGAACTGCATGCGCTTACGCATATAATGGAAAATAATCTTGCGGCTTGGGTTCAGTATCAAACATACCGGTATAACAAAAAGTGCCGTAAAAACATAGAACACTCTTACATCAATATAACGCAACATCCTAATCAGCCATCGATGCATCCAGTTATTCCCGTATGTCGTACCTGCCCATTGCTTCTCCATTGCAATACAATAACAAGAATTACTGACAGTTTAACTTGCTTTCGATGTAATCACAGAATTGGCCATAAGTCTTCACCCCTGTCATGTCTTCGGGCTTTATCTTAAAACCAAACACCCGGTCCATAATAACGACAATGTCCACGTAGTCCAAACTGTCAATACCCATATCATCTTTCAGACTGGCTTCAGGAAAAATCTTATCCTCTTCTATTTCCAGTTCGTCTACCATCAACGCTTTTACTTTTTGTTCTATTTCTTTTCTGCTCATATTTCTTTAATTATTATTGTTTCAATTTACAAACTAAAATACTATGTCCCTGGCCCAAGCCATCGAATATTTCCTCTATTTCCAATCCTGCCTTACCGATACATTCTGACAAATCATTCGTATGATACATTTTGCTGTTCCCGTTTGCTAAAGCAGCAAAATAGAGCGAAGTCATCGTAAGACAAAAAGCAGCCGGTTCGAAATGCTGACGGTCCCAAAGTGTCTCCATGATGTATAACCGGGTTTGACCCGACATCACTTCCCTGGCGCGTAAAAGAATGCTGACGATTTCATCCATAGAAAAACAATCCAGGAACTGAGACATCCATATAGCATCCAAACCACCTTCCCGACGGGGGAACGCACTGTTTTTATCCAAAAGGTTCATGCCGAATCCCGTTATCCGTCTGGCTTCTGCATCAGGCATTATCTGTTTTTTCATCATCTCTATCTGCTGCGGCAAATCCAGAACGGTCACCTCGACCTCTTTATCAAAATGCACACATTGTAAAGCCCATTTGCCCGTATTTCCACCTACATCATACAACGAGCGTGTCTGATGCTTCTTAAACACAATCTGCAAAGCTTCAGGGAAAGAGGCATCACTGTAAAAATGGTCAAATGCAAACCATGAACGCTGCACCTGCTCCGGCAACTCCGAAAGGCCTTCATAAATAGTAGACCAATCGCCGAAATGTTTCAGTCCCACGGGCTTTCCCTCTTTCAAGGATGCTTCCAGATGAAACCACCCTTCATAATTCACATCCTGATTAAAATCGATATTAACCCGGGTAGCCGGATCGTTTATCAGAAACCAACCAGTCTTGCTCAATGTATAACGTTCGGCCTGCACATCGACCAACAGAATACCTATGCTCAACGAAGCTTCCAACAAACACTTGATTGCATACTCTGACTGTTTCGTCTTCTTCACGATTTCTTCAAGTGTAAGACCTTCTCCAGAATCTCTTATCAGATCCAGGATGCCCCATTTAAGCATAATCCTAGCAACTTGGAATACCACAGGTCCCCACGCAATAAACTCTGCCAAGCGTTGTGCTTCGCGTGCCGATAAATGTTCCTTCGTGTACCGTTCTTCCAATGCAGGAAATAAATGTATCATTGTTTCGCTTTTTTCTTTTCAACCTTTATCATCTTTGCCATACGTTTGGCCAACGCTTCACCGGTAGACTTACACCCGTCACCCATCAGGTTCATGTTAGAGCCAAAGGTACCTCCATCTCCTTTTATGTCTGAAATCGTAGCAATCACATTCCCGTCGATGTCTAAAATCTCAGCATTGCTGAGCATGTCACCTTTCCTGCTGACTGACACGACATTTACCTTAACCGTATAGTCAGCTTTTGGGAAATTGCCCAATATAAAACCTACTTTTTCCTCATCGTTAAATTCTTCAACCAATTTAGCAATCACTTCATTCTTTCCTTTGGCATAACTCGGCTCATAGGTTGAAAAAGCATTTTCATCCATGTTATGTATAGAAGCATTCGAAAAATCGACAACCAGATTAACTACCTGTGCTTGGCTTACATCCAATATTGTTTTTTCTTGAGCTCCCACATAAAATAAGCTTCCCAGTACAAACACAAGGGACAAAATAACCTTCTTCATCATTCAAAAATATTTATTTGTTTAACTTCTTAATAACCAATGCCGAATTTGTTCCTCCAAAGCCAAAAGAATTGCTTAATATAACATCCAACTCCATATCTATAGTCTTTGTAGCCAAATGCAACTTCTCAGAATATTCGTCCGGATTCATGAAATTAATGTTAGGAGCCACAAAATTATTCTGCATCATGACAATCGAATAAACCAGCTCGCTTGCACCTGCCATCCAGCATTCATGCCCGGTCATCGACTTCGTACTGGATATCCATGCATGTTTCTTGTCGAACAGACGGGATAAAGCCATCGCCTCTACCATGTCACCACGCGGTGTAGAGGTTGCATGGGCATTGATGTAATCTACATCGTCTGCCTCAATCGCAGCATCCTTCATTGCCCGCATCATGGCAAGTGCCGACCCTTCATCACTAGGCTGAGAGATACCTCCACCATTACTGGAAAAACCATAACCACAGACTTCGCATAAAATCTCTGCTCCCCGCGCCCTGGCATGTTCATACTCTTCAAGTACAAGAGCCGCTGCACCACCACTTGGTATCAAACCGTCACGGTCACGGTCGAAAGGGCGAGAAGCCTTGTCCGGCTCATCTGTCCGCATCGAAAAAGTACGGATAGCATCGAACGAGGACATTCCATACATGTTAACCTCCTGTGCTCCACCACACAGAATCATGTCCTGCAATCCCTGCTTAATCAGCATATAACCCAGACCTATCGAATGGCTGCCGCTGGCACAAGCGGCACTTACCGTAAAGTTGATGCCACGCAAGCCAAAGATAGAGCACAAATTCATATTGACCGTAGAATTCATCGACTGGAAAATAGACCCGGAACCGACCAGTTCGGAGTCGTGTTTTTCCGCCATAATCTGATAACCTTTGATGACGGCCTCTGCTGTAGAATCGTTCCCGAAAATACAGCCCACCTCATTGCCTGCCAAATAAGAGCTGTCTACACCTGCCATCCGGAAAGCCTCACGGGCTGCCATATATGCATATTCGGCTTCTTCCGACAGGCAAGCCCGCTGACGGCGGTCAAGCAATCCTTTCAATTGGGGTTTCTCTACGATTCCCGTCAGAGGCGACCTGAATCCATAAGCGATACGGGCTTTATCAATTCCTATACCCGATTTTCCTTCATACAAAGAACACTTGATAGTATCTATATCTGTACCGATGCACGTCCATGCACCGATACCGGTAACTACTACTCTCTTATTCATAAGCCCTATGCACTAAGTATACAAACCACCGTTTATCGAAATCACCTCGCCTGTAATATAACCGGCTGCATCCGAGCACAAGAATCCGACCAATGCTGCCACTTCTTCCGGCTTGCCGAAACGATTCATCGGAACCATCTTCTTCAGGTCTTCAACAGGCAAATCTTTGGTCATATCGCTTTCGATGAACCCAGGAGCAACGGCATTAACCGTCACATTCCGACTGGCAACTTCTTGTGCCAAAGCTTTGGTCGCACCTATCAACGCCGCTTTTGCTGCACTGTAATTTGTCTGTCCAGGCATACCTTTCAGTCCCGACAGAGAAGCCATGTTGACAATATGCCCTCCGTGTTTTCTCATCAGCATTTTAGGCAACAATTTCCGTGTCACGTAATAAAAACCGTTCAGCGAAGTATTGATGACATCATGCCAGTCCTGTTCAGGCATCATAAACATCAGGTTATCCCGCCGTATGCCTGCATTATTAATAAGGTATGCTATATAATCATCCGGATGGTTTTGTTCCCATGCATCCAAAGCCGCAGAGACTTCCTGCTCGTTTCCGACATCAAACTTCAGTAACTCTGCGCTTCCACCACGGGAAACAACCGTATCTAAAACCTCACGGGCTGCTGTATCATTAGACTGATAATTAATCAGAACCGGTATACCCATTTGCGACAGTGTCAGACAAACCGCCCGTCCTATCCCTCTTGAGCCACCTGTTACAAGAGCATATTTCATATTCACTTGGCTATTTTTATAAAAAAAAATTATTCACGTGCAAAATTATAAAATACCATCCAAAAGACAAAGCTACTTATCTTCTTTTTCAGAGCAAACGCATCTAAATTATGCAGATTACCCTCAACGGCGGAAAGATTGTCTGAAGTAGTACTGCATCTGCCAATGAAGTATATATCCGTAGACGGATGAAGTATCAATTCATGGATTACTTCCTTTGTTCGTCCGCAGAAGCCGGCTGCATGAAAAGTCCCTTACAGTCAGGACTGCTGTCCCAGCGGAATAGGACTACAGTCCTATATAGGGTAGGACTGCAGTCCTGGCTGCAAGGGACTGAGCGAGGACTGAACTGCTACGGACTGGAAAGTAGTATGCTGCCGGGAATTGATTTGCAATTCCATACTCACTGAATCCGCCTTGCAATCGTAATGCAGATACCGGTCAGTAGCCGGACACGCAATCCCTACCGTTTGGGAAGATACGGCATAAAACCGGTTCCAATAGGCAGAGACTACCGGATACTTTTCCTTATATTCCAACAGCATCTTACACAACTTACCATCAGCAGACATCCGCCAAAGGCCGCACGGACCATTATAAATGAAATCCGGTGTAAAACAAAGAAAACTGCCGTCGGGCAACAACGTTATATGATTAGCCATATATTCAGTCGTAATCGTACGAAGAAAATCACCGGCAAAAGTATATACATGAATTTTCCCCGCCACCTTATCATATACATACAAGGCTTCGGGATGACTGCCGACCATCAGACGGGTAACCGTAGTATATTCGCCGGGACCTTGCCCTTGCCGATGAATCTTATTAAGAAAAGTACCGTCCTTCGTAAAACGGTAAATAGCCTGCTGAAGCTGGTCGTAAACGAACAGGCAGCTGTCGGATGTACAGACCTGAACCGGCCTGCCTATCACCTCGCCCTTGGGAAGAGACAAAGGAATAATCTGCTTAGCCGACACAATATCAGCCAATGAAAGGCATTCTTCCACGACCGAGAAATCCACATCGACCGAAACCTTGCATGATTCACTGTCCGAACGGAAAGAACGGGAGCATCCACAAAGCAAAAATACTAAAATCACATACACATACTTCATCTTGTTTACCCTTATATTGAAATTAATATTACAGAACGCATAATCCTACAACCGAATCATGCGTTCGATATAAATATTCTTCACAAAATCTCCTATACTATTAAGGACAAACATCTATCGCAGAACAAGCACTATATTTATTCGCAGTATATTTACAACAGGGCATTTCTTTATTCTGCGCCTGATAAGCCGTTACACCTGCGACTACAGCCAAAGCGGCTGCAAACGTGATTTTCAATATATTCTTTTTCATCTTTTGCTAATTTTTATGTTATTATTGTTTTTCATTGATACCTGCGAAGCTGCAAATCACCGGTTTGCACATCTTCTGTTGTATTCTTAGAAGCTGTTTTGAATTTCTCCAAAAAGTTTTTCTTGGCTTGATGTATCCGTTTCCGTGTGTGCTTTGGGTGATTTTTTGGTCCTTTGCGCGGTATGAAAATGTGCATTTTGTATATGCCACGTAGCAGAGACGATGTGCACATCGTCTCTACAAAAGCGGTGCGAAATGTTCAAGAAAATGCACAAATTCATACCGCGCATGGTATAATATCAAAATAGTAAAGAGTAAATTACAATATGAATACCGCAATGAGCCAATGTAGGGACGGTGTCCGCCCGCCCGTATGCGCCTGCGTGGATGTATTCGGGCAGGCAAACCCTTCCCTACAAGTTAATTGGCAAGATGCGGAATTCATTAAAATATTCTACGTGCTGATTGGGGGTAAACAGGTGAAAAACACGTCTTATCGGCATCAGGAGATGTGCGCCTCACCATGTATATGTGAAAAAATCCGCTCAAGAATACACAGAATAAGAAAAAACGGTTATCTTTGCTTTACATTAACCTCAAAAACGACAAATATCATGTTTACAATTCAAGCAAACCCGTCCGGCACACGGACTATGGAAATATCAGAAGAACACCTGAAAACCATTGAAAAATATGCCTTGTTCCAACACCTGATAGACAGCAACGGCATTGTAGACGAATCGGTTCTGGACAAACTGAAACTGAACGTGCGTTCGCTCATCGTTTCTTCTGAAGGTAATTGCAAAGACCTGCTCGACCTGTGCATTGATGTGATTTATCACAACAACATGAAAGCATTTGGCCTGTATCAGCTTATCCAGCTGTACATCAAATGGCAACGTGAGCAGGAAGGCAGCCTTAGCCCCGAACTGCTGAACGAACCTCTGAACTGAGAAACTGTTTTGAATTTCTACATTCACACGGAGGGCACGGAGATAAACAGATAAACAAAAAGAGAGTCTTTCTGTGTCCTCCTTATGATGAAAATCTCAAACCCTGAAATCTCCCAATGACAAACAAAACCTATCAACTGACAGACTGGCTACCTACGACAAAAAAAGAAGTGGAACTGAGAGGCTGGAACGAACTGGATGTCATCTTATTCAGCGGAGACGCTTATATCGACCATCCTTCGTTCGGTGCTGCCGTCATCGGGCGTATTCTGGAAGCAGAGGGACTGAAAGTAGCCATTGTGCCCCAACCTAACTGGCGTGACGACCTGCGTGACTTCAAAAAGCTGGGGCGTCCACGCCTGTTCTTCGGTATAAGCGCCGGAAGTATGGACAGCATGGTAAACAAATATACTGCCAACAAACGGTTGCGGAGCGAAGATGCCTATACCCCCGACGGAAGACACGACATGCGGCCGGAATATCCGAGCATAGTATATACACGCATCCTGAAAGAACTGTATCCGGATGTACCCGTCGTGCTGGGAGGTATCGAAGCATCCCTGCGCCGCCTGACGCATTACGACTATTGGCAAGATAAAGTATGCCCTTCTATCCTGATAACTTCAGGTGCCAACCTGCTGATATACGGCATGGGCGAAAAGCCCATAACCGAACTGTGCCGGCACATGAAAACATGCGGCACGCCACTACCCACCGACATTCCACAAACGGCTTATCTGGCCGACCGGAAAAGTTTTGCAGCAGAAGAAACAGACCTGCACCTCTTCTCGCATGAAGAATGCCTTGCCGACAAACGTAAACAGGCGCAGAACTTCCGCCACATCGAAGAAGAATCGAACAAATATGAAGCATTGCGTATTTGGCAGGAAACAGGCGATAAGGTAGTAGTCGTAAATCCACCTTATCCACCCATGAGCCAAAAAGAACTGGACCATTCGTTCGACCTTCCTTATACACGCTTGCCTCATCCGAAATACAAAGGCAAGCGCATCCCTGCATACGATATGATTAAATTCTCGGTCAATATCCACCGGGGATGTTTCGGAGGCTGCGCATTCTGTACCATATCGGCACACCAAGGAAAATTCATCGTGAGCCGAAGCAAGGAAAGCATTCTGAAAGAAGTAAAAGCAATTACAGAAATGCCCGACTTCAAAGGTTACCTAAGCGATTTGGGCGGACCATCTGCCAACATGTATGCCATGCATGGGAAAGATGAAAAGTTGTGTCACAAGTGCAAACGCCCTTCGTGTGTGCACCCGAAAATTTGTCCGAACCTGAATACCGACCATCGCCCGCTACTGGACATCTATCACAGCGTGGATGCCTTGCCCGGCATCAAAAAGAGTTTCATCGGAAGCGGAGTGCGCTACGACCTGTTATTACATCAAAGCAAAGACCCTGAAGTAAATCGGAGTGCAGCACAGTATACGCGCGAACTCATCGTACGTCATGTAAGCGGACGGCTGAAAGTAGCTCCTGAACATACAAGCCCACGGGTATTGGACATCATGCGCAAACCTCCGTTCGAACAATTCTATGAATTCAAACGAATCTTCGACCGCCTGAACCGTGAATTGAACCTGCGCCAACAGATTATTCCCTATTTCATCAGCAGTCATCCCGGATGTACAGAAGAGGACATGGCCGAACTTGCCGTCATCACTAAAAAGCTGGACTTTCATTTAGAACAGGTACAAGACTTTACACCTACTCCCATGACAGTCGCAACAGAAGCCTGGTACACAGGTGTGCATCCATACACACTGGAACCCGTTTTCTCGGCAAAAACACAGAAAGAAAAGTTGGCGCAACGTATGTTCTTCTTCTGGTATAAGCCTGAAGAACGGCGCAAAATCATTGCCGAACTGAAACGGATAGGGAGAAGCGACCTGATAAAGAAACTGTATTGATACTGTTCTGCCCCCAAAAGGTGTGTCAAGACAAACAGACACACCTCCAACACTCAGCTGTTTATTTATGCAAAATACGTACTGGCATCAGCCGGTAAAGCATCTTGCGGGTCATGATTTTATGATTCAAGAAATTCACAATATAACCAGTAATAAGTGCTGCTACAACCGATCCTTCACGTACACCTTCAATACTTCGAGTAAAACCTAACGAAAGAAGCACAGCTATCAGAACCAACGTTACATCGAAACCAACCTTTACATTACCGAATTCCTTATGCAAACGGCGAGAAAGATATTTCACTGTTCCTTCGGCACTCATCATCGCTACCTTAGGCTTGATTTCGAACACCACACCTACCGACTGAACCAGACATCCCATCAACAAAACTCCTATTGACATCAGGTAACCCGTAGTATGCAACTCTGAAGTAAGCCACATGTTCAAATCAATAAATGCAGAAAATACAAACGACAAAGGTATCTGAAGCAAGATTTCTACCACATCTTTACGCGTACCGTACCCACCCCGGATAAGCCAAAGCTGAATCAGTACCATCAGCATATTGGTGATAAATGTCCATGTTCCCAAGGTAAGCGGAGTATTCAGACTCAACACGTAATTGGTACTGGAAATGGGGGGTGGTTCCTAATGCCGAATGCACAATCAATACGATTCCCATTGCCAAGAAATACAGACCTAAAATAAAAACCAAATACCTTTTAATCAAACTTTCCTTTTCCATATCGCTTTATGAAACTATTTATTTGCATGCAAAGGTACTGTTTTTCTGGGAAAAACGGATAAGACATTCAGAGTTTGTGGAATAAAAAAATCGGGTACAAGGACACTTTTCTATTTAATAAATGTCCGCAATTAGCCAATCCGTTTGAGTTGCAAACGCAGTAGTACTGCGTTTGCCGATGAAGATATATTCGTAGGCGGATGCAGTATATATTCAACCGCGAATGCAGTATATATTCATTTTTCAGGAGTATATATTGGCTAAAGGACATTCATTTCTATTTACGGTATCCTTGCGTCCCGATTTCTTCTCTTATTGTTTCGTTACAACGGCTTATACTCTACAAACGCCTCCATCGCCTCGTAGCAGGCAAGCCCCAATTTGTCGTAAAGCGAAGCTGTGCCACGGTTGCGGTCCTCGCTGCGTTGCCAGAAGAGGCGCTCGTCATTGCCCAGGAACGGGGCACTCTCCATCTGAGACTGGTGCTTCAGAATGGAATTCCGTTTCGCACGAAGCTCTTCGGGACTGAACGGCACAGCCATCTCGATGTTCTCGATTTCCCATTCCGCCCATGCCCCGCGGTACATCCAGATGCGGCAATCCTTCAACCATGCGGCACCGGCATTCTTTTCCTCGTCAATAGCTGCCAGTACGGCATCGGTGCAGACACGGTGCGTGCCATGGGGGTCGGCAAGGTCGCCGGCTACATAAATCTGGTGAGGCTGCACCTCCTGCAACAGCTTCTGGACGATTTGCACATCCGTCTCGCTAATGGGGTTCTTCTCGATGCGCCCCGTCTCGTAGAAAGGAAGGTCGAGGAAATGCACATGGTCCA
>NZ_NFJA01000003.1:0-76765 GCF_002159615.1 Bacteroides sp. An279 | reverse complement strand
AGCCTTCCGCAAGATTAGATTTCCCTGAGGGTCGTCATAGACGATGACGTTGATAGGATGCAGGTGTATAGGTGGAGACACCACAGCCGAGCATTACTAATTGCCCGAGACTTTCGCGGCGTGTCTATTGTATAGTTTGTTGGTTGCCTGTCGCAGGTCACTTTTCCTTCATGGCATTAAGGTGGCTATGGCACGAAGGTTCCACCTCTTCCCATTCCGAACAGAGAAGTTAAGCTTCGTCACGCCGATGGTACTGCGTAACAGTGGGAGAGTAGGTAGCCGCCGTTTTGGGGTTTCTGGCAAGTGCGGATGCATTTTGCCGGAAACCCCTTTTTTTATTTCAGATCGGGTATATAATATTGAAGGTGGAAAAAATATATTCCTTGAATTAGGGAATATCAATTATTATTTGTATCTTTGCTGCCCGATTTATATAGTGTTGTATTTTGGAAACGCTTGATACATATAAGGTAAATTTGAGGGACATGATGCAAGATGCATGTTCGTATGAATATAATCTTGACGATACTTTTTTTCAAAGTATAGATGCTCCTGATATACGAAAAGGTAAATTGCATGCCAATGTGAATATTCGGAAATTGGCAGGAAATTTTATACTGGATTTTCATATTGTAGGTACAGCAGTAGTTCCTTGTGATCGTTGTCTGGATGATGTGGGTATTGCTGTAGATACGATAAATACATTGAAAGTGAAGTTTGGAACCTGTTTTTCTGATGAAGAAGAATGGGTTATTGTTCCAGAAGAAGAAGGATATATTGACCTGTCATGGTTTTTATACGAGTTTATAGAGTTGAGTTTACCGATGCAACGGGTGCATGAGTCTGGTGAATGCAATCAGGAGATGATGACTGTTTTACATCAGCATCTGTGTGTGGAGGAAGATGAATCTCTAGCTTCTGATAGCGGTCAGGTTTCAGAGTATGATACTATTGATCCGCGATGGAATGGATTGAAAAAAATATTAGATAATAATTAAATAAAACGTTAAAAAAATGGCACATCCTAAAAGAAGACAATCAAAGACAAGAACTGCTAAGAGAAGAACTCATGATAAAGCAGTTGCTCCTACGTTGGCTATTTGCCCGAATTGTGGTGCATGGCATGTATATCACACAGTATGTGGAGCTTGCGGTTATTACAGAGGAAAGTTAGCAATCGAAAAAGAGGCTGCTCTCTAAATCTGAATAGAGAGAAAGCTTTGTTGAACAAATGTTTATGAAGTTCAATTAAGAATAAAGCCGGAGAGCTTTCGGCTCTTCGGCTGTTTTTTTTATATTTCATAAACTAAAAACAGAAATGATGGAGAAAATAAATGCAGTAATAACAGGAGTCGGTGGTTATGTACCCGACTATGTGTTGACAAACGAGGAGTTGTCGCGAATGGTCGATACCAACGATGAGTGGATTATGACTCGTATTGGAGTTAAGGAAAGACGTATTTTGAATGAAGAAGGTCTGGGTACCTCTTATTTGGCACGTAAGGCAGCTAAGCAATTGATGCAAAAAACCGATTCTGATCCGGATTCGATTGACTGTGTAATTGTGGCTACTACAACTCCTGACTATCATTTCCCTTCTACGGCTTCAATCTTGTGTGATAAATTGGGATTGAAGAATGCATACGCATTTGATTTGCAGGCAGCTTGTAGTGGCTTTTTATTTGCAATGGAAACAGCTGCAAGTATGATTCAGTCTGGTCGTCATAAAAAAATCATAATTGTGGGTGCGGACAAGATGTCTTCAATGGTGAATTATTCCGACCGTGCCACTTGTCCTATTTTTGGTGATGGGGCAGCAGCTTGTATGGTAGAAGCTACTACTGAGGATTTCGGTATTATGGATTCTATATTGCGTACGGACGGCAAAGGATTGCCTTTTCTTCACATGAAAGCGGGTGGTTCGGTATGCCCTCCTTCTTATTTCACTATTGATAATAAGATGCATTACCTGTATCAAGAAGGTAGGACTGTGTTTAAGTATGCTGTATCTTACATGTCTGATGTCACTGAACAGATTGCGAAGAAACATGGTCTGAGCAAGGACAACATTGACTGGATTGTGCCGCATCAAGCAAATTTGCGTATCATTGATGCTGTGGCATCTCGCTTGGAAGTGCCTTTAAGCAAAGTGATGATTAATATTCAGCGCTATGGTAACACCAGTGCCGGGACATTACCGCTTTGTTTATGGGACTATGAAAAGCAATTGAAAAAAGGCGACAATATAATTTTCACAGCATTTGGTGCCGGATTTACCTGGGGTGCTTCGTATGTGAAGTGGGGGTATGATGGTGATAAAATTTGAACGTGGAACAAATGAATATAATACAAGAAAACGCATCCCGACCCGATGCGTTTTTTTGTATAGTAGATAAATAAATAGAGTATGCATAAAGCTGGATTTGTAAATATCGTGGGCAATCCTAATGTAGGCAAGTCTACATTGATGAATTTGTTTGTGGGCGAACGTATCTCCATTGCTACGTTTAAGGCACAGACTACCCGTCATCGTATTATGGGAATCTTGAATACGGACGACATGCAGATTGTGTTTTCCGATACCCCGGGAGTCTTGAAGCCGAACTATAAGTTGCAAGAATCAATGTTGAATTTTTCCGAGTCGGCATTGGTTGATGCGGATATCTTGCTGTATGTGACGGATGCCATAGAAAAGGCAGACAAACATGCTGATTTTATGGAAAAAGTGCGAAATTTAAAAGTTCCAGTTTTGTTACTCATCAATAAAATAGACCTGACCAATCAGGAGAATCTGGTGAAATTAGTGGAAGAATGGCACGACATGTTACCCAGTGCAGAAATTATTCCTGTATCTGCTAAGGCGAAGTTCAACATTGATGTGGTGATGAAGCGCATCAGAGAACTGTTGCCCGATTCTCCTCCTTATTTCGGAAAAGACCAATGGACAGACAAGCCTGCTCGTTTTTTTGTAACAGAGATTATCCGCGAAAAGATTTTGCTGTATTATGACAAGGAAATCCCTTATTCGGTAGAAGTGGTGGTCGAACGTTTTAAGGAAGAAGCTAAAAGCATTCACATCAATGCAGTCATTTATGTTGAACGTGAATCACAGAAAGGTATTATTATTGGTCATCAAGGCAAAGCTCTGAAGAAAGTGGCTACCGAAGCGCGTAAAACATTGGAACATTTCTTCCAGAAATCTATTTATCTGGAAACCTTTGTGAAGGTAGACAAAGATTGGCGTAGTTCTGATAAAGAGCTCAAGAATTTTGGTTATCAGTTAGATTAATTTCGGCTGTGACAGCCGTAAACATTTAAGAAGTATATGGGAAATTTAGTAGCAATCGTAGGACGTCCCAATGTGGGAAAGTCGACACTGTTTAATCGTCTGACGAAGACCCGTCAGGCTATTGTGAATGAACAGGCCGGTACGACCCGCGACCGCCAGTATGGTAAGTCGGAGTGGCAAGGAAAGGAGTTTTCGGTGGTTGATACCGGAGGATGGGTAGTTAATTCGGACGATATTTTCGAAGAAGAAATCCGTAAACAAGTGGTATTGGCAATGGAAGAGGCCGATGTCATCTTGTTTGTGGTAGATGTTATGAATGGAGTGACTGATCTGGATATGGATGTGGCAGATATTCTTCGCCGTTCGAAAACCCCTGTTATTGTGGTGGCCAACAAGACCGACAATAACAATTTGCAATACAATGCTGCCGAGTTTTATTCGTTAGGATTGGGTGACCCGTATTGTGTTTCAGCTTTAAGTGGAAGCGGAACGGGAGATTTGCTTGATTTGGTACTGAGCAAGTTTAGAAAAGAAGCAGGCGAATTGATTGACGAAGATATTCCTCGCTTTGCCGTAGTGGGGCGTCCTAATGCGGGCAAGTCATCGATTGTGAATGCATTTATTGGCGAGGAGCGGAATATCGTGACCGAAATAGCCGGTACCACCCGCGATTCTATCTATACCCGTTATGACAAGTTCGGCTTCGATTTTTACTTGGTTGATACGGCAGGAATCCGGAAGAAAAACAAGGTGAATGAAGATTTGGAATACTATTCGGTTATCCGTTCCATCCGTGCCATCGAAAACTCAGATGTCTGCATCCTGATGTTGGATGCTACCCGTGGTATTGAAGGACAAGATTTGAATATCGTATCTTTGGTTCAACGCAACCAGAAAGGATTGGTTGTGGTTGTCAACAAGTGGGATTTGGTAGAAGACAAGTCGGTCAAGGTGATGAAATTTTTCGAAGATGCTGTGCGTAAACGTTTGGCTCCGTTCACCGATTTTCCTATAATTTTTGCTTCGGCGCTTACCAAGCAACGCATCTTCAAGGTTCTCGAAGCAGCTAAAGATGTATTTCAGGCACGTATGACACGTATTCCTACTGCCCGTTTGAACGAAGCGTTGCTGCCTGTAATCGAGGCATATCCACCTCCTTCAAATAAGGGTAAATATATCAAGATTAAGTACATTACCCAGTTGCCTAATACGCAGATACCTTCTTTTGTGTTCTTTGCCAATTTGCCGCAGTACGTAAAAGAACCTTATAAGCGTTTTTTGGAAAATCAGATTCGTCAACGTTGGAAGCTCTCAGGAACACCAGTCAATATCTTTATCAGGCAGAAATAAAGTCCTGTCAAAGTTTGGAAACAATGCGAAGATGAGCTGATACATTCTAGGAAAGATTATTTTGAATGAATGTTTGCATCCGGCCTGTATGCTCCCCTGAGGTGAAGATATACTTCAGTTGTGCATCATTATTGGGGCTGGTTGCAGACATTCATTTTATATTCATCAGGGAGGATCGTCTTTTTATTTAGAAGCTGTTTTGAATTTCTCCAAAAAGTTTTTCTTGTCTTGATGTATCCGTTTTCGTGTGTGCTTTGGGCGATTTCTTGGTCTTTTTCGCTCCTGTTCTTCGTCAGATAGCCTGCTATCCTCCTCATTGCACAAGCGGAAATGCCTCAAAAACTCATCCCAAATCAGCATACGATAATTTCAAACAGTTTCTGAATAAAACTGTTTGAAACGTTCCATATAACTCCGTTTTCAGTCCTCCCTAATTAGGATTGCTGTGTTGAGGAGTAGAAACTGCAGTCCTATTAGTAGTAGGACTGCAGTCCTGGTATCTTAGGATTATGCGAGGACTGGAATGGCAAGCACTATGCAGATAAATAGAAACGCCGTTTAATTGCGTGAACGTTTTCTCAGAATAGCTTTCTTGTTATCAATTATGTTTCATCTTTTAGCAAAAATGTTACATGGAAACATATTTGCTTGAAGATGAAACATTTCTTTTATACCGCTTTTGCATTGCTTGCTACATTTGCTGCACAAAAATCATTTATTGTTTGTGCTATTAAAATTGTAATACCATGAAAGCAGGTAAGAAAAAGTTTTCATTTCATCGGATGAATGCGGCAGTTTTGCTGCTTGCTTTAGCTTGTGCAAATGCCCATGCCCAGGAAGATAATTCTTCTAAAGGTGAATCTTCGAAAGAAGAAGGGAATCGGAACGTCATGCTGAATGCGGCAAGTGCCAACGGTCCTCGTGAGATTCAAATCGGACTTCCGTCGGCGGATGTCAATGTGTTAGAAAATGGTATCCCCGTAACGTATGCTACGAATCCGCATAGTGTGAATTCATTGTGGCGTGCTGATGCCAGTTTAAGCCATGTCGGCTTGTTGAAGATTTCAGAAACGGCGATTACAACCGGCAATATCGGTTATGCGGTCAATTCTTTCACCCAATTGGGGCAGAAAGGATTTCACGGAACATTGAATTATAAGGCAAACCATTTCGGCATGCACGAGATTTCGTTGAACCTGAACGGGGAGATAGCCAAAGACTGGTTTTACAGTGGAAGTATCTACCAGGACTTTGACCCGGGAACATTTAAAATTAAGTCTACTCCGTTTCAAGACCGTACGCAGATATACAAATTCGCTCTGACAAAACGTTATCATGATAACCGGGGCGAGTTTACGGCTATGTATCATTATAGCAATAGCCATCCGGTATATAATTATGCCACACAATCGGCTCCTTTTATTTATGTAGGCGATGGAAGCGTAAAGGAATTCGGCAAGTTTGCATTGGGTACGACTTCTTATTTGCCTGTTGACAATGAAATGATGTATCGGGATATGCGGACTGGACAAGTGCATAAGACCAATCTGTATGATGCCACTCAGAATAAGGGAAGCGAGTTTGTCTTGATGAACGACTATAAATGGGATAACGGGCTGCAATGGAAAACGATTGTGAAATATGACCATGCTACCGGCTCACTGGTTTATCAGACCCCGATGTCGCTTGACCAGAACGAAGCGGGCATCAATTATTTGTATGAAGCCGAAGACGGAAGCATGCAGGCATACGATGGCGAGTATGTACAGAGCCGTATGTCGTGTCTGAACCGTGGCTTCATAGACGAATTTATGTTTACGACCGAACTGTCACGCAAGGTGAATAGTGGCACGTGGCGTTTGGGTGTGAATGAATGGTATTATGATGTGGATTACACTTCGAATACGACGATGTATGACCAGTCGGTGCCAATGGATGGAAGCTATCCGGTACGTCTGTTCAATGCCGATTATGCTACTTATGCCGACCGTTCATATAGCGGAAATGGCTATTATTACGATTTCAATAAGAACGCTTCAGAATATTATAAAGGACACGAAAACAAACTTGCTATATATTTCACCCACGATTGGGACATAACAGATAACCTTAATTTGTATTACGGGGCACGTCTGGAATATCAGGCGTTGCGTGGTGAAAACCTGGCGGTAAAAGATGCCAACGGTGACTTTGTCGGCCGTTTTGCCAATTATTATATAGGCGCGACAAGTCCGAGCGGTGTGAAGATTGCTCCTACGCCTATCTCGTATGATTGGTTTAACTATGCATTGAGTGCCGCAGCTACATACAAATTGACCAAACAATTTGGTTTTACCGGAGACTTTACTTATATCACCCAGCATCCGCGTATCGAAAACTTCGCTCCGGCTACAACGCCGAATACCGATAAGATTTCGGTACCGTTGGGACGGGTAGGTATCTATTATAACAATGACTGGTTGAGCCTGACTTCTTTGTTCTCTTATATTTCGAAAACCAACAACAACTCTACGCTGAACCTGCAGCATGCCGTAAACGGTGTGAACCAGATTATGGCGGCTCCGTTGACTTACGATATCAAGACTTTGGGATGGACTACCGATGTGGTTGCTACGCCGTTCAAAGGTTTCGATCTTCACTTCCTGTTCACTTACCAGAAACCGACTTATAAGAAATACGAGACTTCGGTTACTTTCCCCGACGGTTATGTGGGAAGCATCAATGCAACAGGCAATATCGTAGCCGAGATTCCCCAGGTCATTGTGGAAATCGACCCTAGTTATATGATTACGAAAGACTTGAAAATCTGGACCAGTTTCCGTTATTTCAGTAAGACGTATGCAAACATCAACGATGCTTATTATTTTAACGGACGTTGGGAAACTTTCGGCGGACTGAACTGGCAGGTAAACAAGAAATTGTCTTTGGGCTGTACGGTAGTTAATTTCCTGAACCAGACCGGAGCGAAAGGAAGCATTGCCGGTGCCGAACTGATTGAGAAAGAAGATGCCGGACAATATGCGGGTCATGTAATGGCTGGAAGCTATATTCGTCCGTTTACCGTAGAATTTTCTGCGCAATTGAAATTTTAATACTATATTTACAACGAAAAATAGATACACCATGAAAACGAATCTGATTCATCTCGCAATGGGAACAATGCTGGCATGCGGCATGGTTGCTTGTCAGTCCCCAAAAGGTTTTACGATTGAGCACCAAGGAGATACCTTGACTGTGGTACACGTTTCTGCTCCTGGCAAATATCTCTTGTTACCTATTCAAGAGTCAAGTAACGAAGGCAAAGTCAAATTGGAGACCGGAAGTCCTGCCGATATGGCAATGGATGTCCGTCTTGCCGTTGATAGCATTGAGTATTATGTTCCTTTCGAGATTCCGCAAGGTGGGGATGCAACTGTTTCAATTCGTAAGGTGGTTGCCGATGCTGTATGTTGGGAGCATATCCAATTGACAGATACGTTCGATACAAGCAATACTGATTATTACCGTCCTGTTTATCACCATACTCCGCTTTACGGTTGGATGAACGACCCGAATGGCATGGTATATAAAGACGGTGAATATCACTTATATTTCCAATACAATCCATACGGCTCCAAGTGGGGAAATATGCACTGGGGGCATTCGGTCAGCACCGACCTTATCCATTGGAACCATTTGAAACCGGCTATTGCCCGCGATACACTGGGACATATCTTTTCCGGTAGTACTGTGGTTGATAAAAACAATACGGCTGGTTATGGTGACAATGCCTTGATTGCTCTTTACACATCGGCAAGTGACGAACATGGGCAGATACAATGCATGGCATACAGTACCGACGACGGACGTACCTACACGAAATATGAGAAGAATCCGGTGCTGCTCCCGTTTGACGGCTTAAAGGATTTCCGCGACCCGAAAGTCTTTTGGTATGAACCCGACAAGAAGTGGGTAATGATTGTTTCTGCCGATAAGGAAATGCGTTTTTATGCTTCACAGAATTTGAAGGACTGGGAATATATGAGTGCTTTCGGCAAAGGTTACGGTGCACAGCCCAATCAGTTCGAGTGTCCGGATTTCATTCAGCTGCCTGTAGATGGGGATAAGAATAAGATGAAATGGGTGATGCTGGTCAATATCAATCCGGGATGTATGTTCGGCGGAAGCGCAACGGAATATTTTGTAGGAGATTTCGACGGGAAAGAATTTACATGTGATACGAAACCTGAAACCGTAAAGTGGTTGGATTATGGAAAAGACCATTATGCGGCGGTCTGCATTTCGAATACGGGCGAACGTATCATCTCTATTCCTTGGATGAGCAACTGGCAATACGCCAATGTGACCCCAATCCGCCAATATCGGGGTGCCAACGGATTGCCTCGTGAATTGTCTTTGTACACCAAGGACGGTCAGATTTATGTAGCTGCCGACGTGGTGAAGGAAGTGGAAGCGTTGCGCAAAGATACCCGTTCGTTCGACCCGATTACGGTGAAAGACGAATATAAGATTGATGAGATTGTTCCGCAGACAGACGGTGCATACGAATTGGAAATGGATATAACTCCGAACACATCGGGTGTAGCAGGTTTCGACCTGATGAATGCCAAAGGTGAAGTCGCAAAGATTTACCTGGATATGAAGTCGGGTAAGTTGGTAATGGACCGTACGGCAAGTGGGCTGGTCGCTTTCGGGGAGAAATCGGAACCGCATGCTAAAGAAACAGACGACCACCGTAAAACGATGTCTGTCAATTATCAAAATGATTTTGCGTTGGGAACATGGGCACCGCTTTCTTTGTGCGAAGGCAAGACTTACCACCTGAATGTATTTGTGGACAAATGTTCGGTAGAAATTTTTGTGGATGGCGGACGCATTGCAATGACAAATCTGGTGTTCCCTACCGAACCGTATAATACGCTCCGTTTCTATACCGAGGGTGGTGAGGCACAAGTTTCAAACATGAAAGTATACAAACTGGGGCTATAATTAATTTCCATATAATTACTATTACGATTTGCAACGACGCAGAGGCGTGGAGGAAATGGCCTGAAAATCAGACTGAATAGAAACTCTACGCTTGTGTGTCGTTGTTTTGTTTGTTGTTTTTTAATAGATTAAATCGAATGGCTATGATGAGACATTTATTGTGTGCTGCAATGGGGCTTGCTTTGGCAGGGAATGCATTAGAGGCAGCCGAAAATCAGGTTATCCGTATTTCTACCAATCATACCGATTTGGTGTTACAGGTGGCAGAGAACGGACGGTTGTATCAGACATATCTGGGTGAGAAATTATTGCATGAATCCGATTTGAAGGAATTAGACTGGGCGGTACATGCCGCTTCGGACGGGAGCGTCTGCAAACGGGGCTGGGAAGTGTACAGCGGCTCGGGAAATGAGGATTTCTTCGAACCGGCATTGGCTGTGACGCACAACGACGGGAACGCTTCCACTTGGCTCTATTATGTATCATCTTCGATGAAAGAGGTGGAAGGGGGAACGCAAACCGATATCGTGTTGCGTGATGATGCATATCCGGTAGAAGTTACGTTGCATTATGTGGCATATCCGGAAGAAGATGTCATCAAGACATGGAGTGAAATCGTGCATCAGGAAAAGAAACCGGTTTATCTTTCGGCGTATGCTTCTACGATGCTTTATTTCAACAGGGGCAGTTATTATCTGACCGAGTTTACAGGCGACTGGGCAAAGGAAGCTCAGATGAGCACCGGGCAGCTTCAACCGGGAAAGAAGATTGTCGACACTAAGTTGGGAAGCCGTGCGGCAATGCATGCCAGTCCGTTTTTTATGGTTGGGTTAGATCAGCCAGCCAGTGAAAATCAAGGGGATGTATTGATGGGTACATTGGGCTGGACCGGGAATTTCCGCTTTACCTTCGAGGTTGATAATGTAGGAAACTTACGTGTCATTCCAGCTATCAATCCGTATGCTTCTGTCTATCCGTTGGAGCGTGGAGAGGTCTTTGCAACACCTGAATTTGTCTTTACATACAGTACGGAAGGAACGGGACAAGGCAGCCGTAACTTGCAGAACTGGATGCGCAAGTATCAGTTGAAGAATGGAACAGGGGACCGTATGACCTTGCTCAATAATTGGGAAAATACAGCTTTCAACTTCAATCAAGAACTGTTGGCTGAACTGATGCGCGAGGCGAAGGACTTAGGTGTAGACTTATTTTTGCTGGATGACGGGTGGTTTGGAAATAAATACCCACGTAAAGATGACAAGGCAGGGTTAGGCGATTGGGAAGCTACGCAAGATAAATTGCCCGGAGGCGTGCCGGCATTGATTGAATCTGCCAAACAGGCTGGTGTGAAGTTTGGCATTTGGATAGAGCCGGAAATGGTGAATCCCAAAAGTGAATTGTTCGAGAAACATCCTGATTGGGCGATTCATTACCCCAATAGAGAAAGATATTATTATCGCAATCAGTTGGTATTGGATTTGAGTAATCCGGAAGTGCAGGATTATGTGTGTGGGGTTGTGGATAAGCTGATGAAAGAAAATCCGGAGTTGGCTTATTTCAAGTGGGATTGCAACAGTCCGATAACCAATATTTATTCTCCTTACTTAAAAGAACGCCAGGGACGTTTGTACATAGACCATGTGCGTGGAGTGTATAATGTCATGAAGCGTGTACATGCAAATTATCCAGACGTAACCATGATGCTTTGTTCTGGAGGTGGTGCACGTTGTGATTACGAAGCTTTGAAGTATTTCGATGAATTTTGGTGCAGTGACGATACAGACCCTGTGGAACGGGCTTATATCCAATGGGGCTTCTCGCATTTCTTTCCTGCCAAGGCGATGTGTGCCCATGTGACAAGCTGGAACAGGGCGTCTTCTGTCAAGTTCCGTACCGACATGGCTTCGATGTGCAAGCTGGGCTTTGATATTGGTCTTGATGAGTTGAGTCAAGATGAATTGGCATATTGCCGTGCGGCTGTAGCTAATTGGAACCGTCTGAAACCGGCTATTCTTGAAGGAAGCCAATACCGGTTGGTCTCGCCTTATGAAAGCAATCACATGGCGGTCAATTATGTGAGTGAGGATAAAGCCAGCGCCGTGCTGTTCGCCTACGACATCCATCCGCGTTATCAGGAAAAGTTGTTGGCGGTCCGCATGCAAGGGCTTGACCCCGAAAAGATGTATCTGGTAAAGGAAATCAATCTGATGCCGGGTGTCACTTCTTCGCTGAAAGCAAATGGAAAAGTCTATTCAGGCGATTACCTGATGAAAGTTGGGTTGGATGTTTTCGGCTTCCAGCAGATGCAGAGCCGGGTTATAGAGTTTGTGGCACAATAAAAGAGGACTTATGACAACAGATAACCAAATCAAGTACGGGAAACTGGTTCCCGTGATGCTTTGCTTCTTCGCCATGGGTTTTGTCGACCTGGTGGGCATCGCATCCAATTATGTGAAGGCAGACCTGAACCTGAGCGACGCGGAAGCGAATATCTTCCCCTCGCTGGTGTTCTTCTGGTTCCTGATATTCTCCGTGCCTACGGGCGTGCTGATGAACCGCATCGGACGCAAGCGCACGGTGATGCTCAGCCTGCTGGTGACTTTCGTATCGTTGCTCCTCCCGCTTTTCGGAGACAGCTACGGCATCATGCTGTGCTCTTTCTCGTTGCTGGGCATCGGCAACGCTTTGATGCAGACCTCTCTGAATCCCTTGTTAAGTAACATTATAGCTGGCGACAAGCTGGCAAGCTCATTGACCTTCGGCCAGTTCGTAAAGGCAATAGCTTCGTTCCTTGCCCCTTATATCGCGATGTGGGGTGCCACTCAGGCAATTCCCGAGTTCGGTATGGGCTGGCGCGTGCTGTTCCCCGTCTATATGGCGATAGCCGTCATCGCCATCCTTTGGCTGGGTGCTACTCCGATAGAAGAGGAAGCGCCCGATAAGGCTTCCGGCTTTTCAAGCTGCCTGAAGTTGCTGGGTAGTCCGTTCATCCTGTTGTGTTTTATCGGCATCATGTGCCACGTGGGCATCGATGTGGGCACCAACACCACGGCTCCCAAGATTCTGATGGAACGCCTGGGCATGCCGCTCGACGATGCAGGATTCGCCACGAGCCTTTACTTCATCTTCCGCACGCTGGGCTGCCTTTCGGGGGCGGTCATTCTTCAGAAAGTGGCATCGAAACCTTTCCTGGGCATTAGCGTGGCATGTATGCTGGCGGCTATGGTGCTGCTCTTCGTGTCTGCCGACCTGACGGTCATCTACATCGCCATAGCCCTGATAGGTTTCGGCAATTCGAATGTGTTCTCCATTGTCTTCTCGCAAGCCCTCCTGGCTGTGCCCGACAAGAAGAACGAGATTTCGGGCTTGATGATTATGGGTCTGTTCGGCGGCACGGTCTTCCCGCTGCTGATGGGATTCGCCAGCGATGCCGTAGGCCAGAGCGGTGCCGTAGCGGTGATGACGGCAGGAGTGATTTATCTGATTATTTATATGTTTAAACTGAAGCGTTAGTTTTTAAGTTCTTGAGTTTGTAAGTTTTGTAGGGGCGTATCGCATACGCCCGAATACGTCCACTAATCCATGCGGATGCTTTCAGGGCGTATGCGATACGCCCCTACATGCAATTTGATAAATGCTTAAACTCAAGAACTTAAAAACTCAAAAACTTAAAAGCCATGAACAATACAATCGTAGTAGGAATGGGTGAAGCACTGTGGGATGTGCTTCCCGAAGGAAAGAAAATAGGTGGTGCTCCGGCTAACTTTGCCTATCACGTTTCCCAGTTCGGTCTGGATAGTCGTGTGGTAAGTGCTGTGGGCGATGACAAGTTAGGAATGGAAATCTTGGACAACTTCCGTGCGAAGAAGTTGAACACAATGGTGGAGATTGTTCCTTATCCAACAGGGACGGTGCAAGTGGAATTGGATGCCGAAGGCGTGCCGTGTTATGACATCAAGGAAGGTGTGGCTTGGGACAACATCCCTTTTACTCCTGCATTGGAAGGATTGGCGCGTCAGACCCGTGCGGTATGTTTCGGCTCATTGGCACAGCGCAGCGTGGTGTCGCGCGAGACCATCAACCGTTTTCTCGATGCGATGCCCGATGGCGAAGGGCAATATAAGATATTCGACATCAACCTGCGTCAGGGATTTTATACCAAAGAAATCCTTTGCAACTCGATGCGCAAGTGCAACATCCTGAAGATTAACGACGAAGAGCTGGTTACCATCAGCCGGATGTTCGGCTATCCGGGCATTGATTTGCAAGACAAATGTTGGATTCTCCTTGCCAAGTATAACCTGAAGATGCTTATCCTCACTTGTGGGGTAAACGGAAGCTATGTGTTCACTCCGGGCGAAGTGTCATTCGTCGAGACTCCGAAGGTGGAGGTGGCAGATACGGTAGGTGCCGGCGACTCGTTCACGGCGGCTTTCGTTGCCTCCATATTGAAAGGCTTGCCTATCCCCGAAGCGCATAAGTTAGCGGTAGAGACATCGGCATTCGTCTGCACGCAGAATGGCGCGATGCCGGTGCTGCCCGCCCGGCTGACGGAAGGTTTTTAATTTACGATTTGACGATTTAAGATTTACTATTTTCCCTAAATCGTACTTCGTAAATCGTCAAATCGTAAATAAAATAATCCGTGTAATCTGTGGTGAAAGATGCTATCTTTGCATTGATATCAAAAAGAAAGGAATGACTTATGGAAGCAACGACCTTGACCCCCGCACAGCAACATTAGCTGAAACTCTTCTCGTTCGACAGCAGCGAAGCCTACGCACGCGAGATACAAGAAGTGCTGACCCGCCATTTCCAAGCGAAGCTCGACCAAGAGTCCGACCGCCTTTGGGACGAGGGCATACTCGACCAGCAACGCCTTGACGAACTGCGGAAAGAAGACCTTCATCGGAAGTTTTCCAAAGTGGAAGTCATCAAATTAGATGAAATGATGCGCAATATCTGACTTTTCTCGATTTTTATTCACCACAGAGGCGTACAGAAGCGCACAGAGGAAAGGAAACGCAAATTGGCGCGGATTTCCGCGGATTAAAAATAAAAAATAATCCGTGTGAATCCGCGCCAATCTGCGTTTATGTAGAGACGATGTGCACATCGTCTCTACTATGATGATATTCAATATTTTTTTATTTCATTTGCACGGCAAGTTAGAGGGAAAAGATGGAAATTCCAAAAGAATTTGATAATTTTTTGTAGATTTGTTCGTATAAAATTTTGTGCCTATGAAAACGATTTTCTTTTTATTATTATCGCTTGTCTTGCTTTCTTGCCAAGGAGGGAAAAAACAAAATGTTCAACCTGCAGATACGGTAAAGGAAGATGAATTTATTGCCAGCGTTTTATACACTGCACCTCCGTATTATGTGATAGGCAAAGATACAATTTATAATTATGCTACAGACCCCATATTTCCTGTACATACTTCCGATCCCGAAAATCCGCTTTTATCGATAGACCTAAAGAATTATGTGCAAAAGAAGTTAGCCGATGTACACCTTGGAAAAGGAATAGTGGATGTTGCTTTCCTTATTGATAAAAAAGGATATGTCCGTCAGGTAATCATTGAAAAATCGGCGGAAGAGAACGGTGCCAGTCCCAATGTAGCCGCCCGTATGGATTCCATTGCCTGCAAAGTAATAGCCAACTTGCCCCGTTTCACTGCTCCAGCAACACGAAAGGGTAAGCCTGTGAATTTCTTAAAGAGGTGGACGGTACGGTTTGAGTGACTGAAGCTCCCGTTTTTGCGGATTTGCAATCCGCAAGCATCGAGTATGAGGATTTTTAATCCGGTAAACGACTAAGTTACCGCTTTCTGTTAGGTATCTGCTGAGCGGATTAAAATTGACTTTGTCGACCTTCGGTTCCTTATACTCATTTACGCCGGATTGTAAATCGGCGTGACGGTTAACGGTATTTCAGCTCAGAGTTCGAAGACGATGTGGCAAGGCTTTCCGTCGATATAAAAGGTAAGGCGGTACAGCCCTTTTTCTATCGAATCGGTCGTGCCGTTGTAGAGCGGAAAAGAAAAGTGTGCCGTTTCGTTCGGACGAATGGTTCGTATGAGTTCCACCAAATTGTATCCCGTAAGTTCCGTCTCCGGCTTGGGGATGGGATAAATGTGGCTGGGGTCATCAGGGGCGCTTTCCCGAAGAAAATCGAAAGGGTAAGACGTGGAGGCTTCTTTCTTTTTATAATGCTGTTCGGACGGAGCGAGTTGGGTGGTCACGTTTTTCCATCTCCCGTTTCCGTAATGAAAGACCTCGCAGGGGAAAACGCCGTATGGCATTTGCAGCTCACGACCGTCTTCTGCGGTATTCATCAGAGTCACATACACCATGCTGTCTTGCAGGCTGACGCGCCATGCCTTCTTGATTTCTTTCGGAAAGCCGGACGTGCCGAGAGTCATGGTGTCCGCTTGCTCCTGTTGGACGGAACCGGCTGTTTTGTGGCTCTTTTGTGCCTTGTCTCCGCAGCCCGGCAGGCAGAGGAGGCACAGGAGCATTCCTAAGATTCGTGTTTTCATCGTTGTTCCGGTTTACTGCATGGGTTGAGATTGTTCTAATCGGCGATGTCGTTCAGATCGAAGTAGAGCAAGCGTGTGGCGGCTCCCTCGTCTTCTGCCGTCAGCGGCACGAACTTCTGCTTGAAATAGAAAGGTATGGCGGCGGCGTATGCGTCTACCGTGAGGAAACGGCAGCCGGTCTTGTTGTCGGCGAGGAAGTAACTTTTGATAGACCTTATTATAAATTCGCCTATGTGTTGTCCTTTTAATTCTTGACTAACAGCCAAACGGCAAATTTTTGCAGCCGGATAGCTTTTCAACCGTTTTTCGTTGACAAACCGATGTCTCCGGAAACGGTTGAATTCCGTTTTAGTGGGAAAATCAGACATAGACACGCGGTCGTTTGTCAAACTGAAATATGCAGCTATGTGTTCGTGGTTTTCATCATCTGCCGCTTCGAACACATAAGTAACCGCCAATAAGGCTTGCTGGTAGAATCCGGATTCATTTAAAATAAAATCGTTCAAGTCGGCATCGCCGCAATCGAACGATTTTACTTTTTCTTCAGGTCTCAACTTGCGTACGATGTAAGAAGAGAAGGGCGTTTGCAGGCTGGCTTTCATACGTTTTTCTTTTTTGTACGTTCGCCCAAATCGAGCATCTTTAAAAATAACGCATAATCAGCCAGTCTTTGTTCTCTTTCTTCCGGCGTTTCCCGGCGGACTTGCTTCATCCGCTCCTCGAACCGCCGTGCGTCTTCCCCGAAGAGTATCGGGGTTTCTTTGATGGGTCTTGCCATAGCTTTTCCTTTCTCTTTATGGATTCTGCCGCAAAGGTAGCGATTTATTCGTTGCGGATTATGCGGAGCGGTCAATTAATTTTCTGAATCTGCGCAATCTGTGGTGAAAATTACGCCGGAAATGCGTATCTTCGCATCGGTAAGAACTTAAACGGATGATACGATGAGGCATAACTGCATATCCTTGGTAAGCTTGTTTCTGCTGCTGGCGCTGCTGGCGGGATGCTCCGGACAGCAACGGCGGTACGTCATCGGCGTGTCGCAGTGCAGCGACGACGAGTGGCGCGAGCAGATGAACCGGGAAATCACGCGCGAGGCGTTGTTTTATCCCGAGGCGGAAGTGGTGTTCCGCAGCGCGGGCGATGACAACAAGCGGCAGATACACGACATCGAACTGCTGATGCGCAACAAGGTGGACCTGCTGGTGGTGTCGCCCAACGAGGCGGATGTCCTTACGCCGGTTATCGAGAAGGCATACAGCAAAGGGATTCCGGTGATATTGGTCGACCGGAAGATACACTCCAACCAATATACGGCGTATATCGGCGCCGACAATTATGCCATTGGTTACAACGTGGGCGAATACATCGCCTCGCGCCTGCAAGGCAAGGGAGGGGTGGTGGAGGTGACGGGGCTGCGCGGCTCTACGCCTGCGGCGGAACGCCACCGGGGTATGACGGACGCTTTGCGCGAGTATCCCGACATACGGGTGACGGCTTCGGTGGATGCCGGCTGGAGGCGCGACCGTGCGCGCCTGGTGTTCGACTCGCTCCTGACGCACGCTCCGGAGATAGACATGGTGTTTGCGCACAACGACCGCATGGCGGCGGGTGCCTACGAGGCGGCGGTGAAGTACGGGCGCGAGAAGGAAATGCTGTTTGTGGGCATCGACGCGCTGGCGGGCGAGGGATATGGCGTGGAGCAGGTGGCAAGCGGGCAGCTCGACGCCACCTTTATTTATCCTACCGGCGGCGACCGGGTGATGCAGACGGCGATGGCTATCCTGACGGGGAAGCCTTACGAGCACGACGTTGCGCTCTCTTCGGCGTTGGTCAACAAGGGGAACGCGCGGGTGATGCGGATGCAGACCGGGCAAATCCGCCAGCTGGACGAGAAGATAGACATGCTGGACAAGCGGATAAACCATTTCCTCACCCGTTACGCTTCGCAGCGCGTCTTGCTCTACACGTGCGTGGTGATGCTGGCGTTGTTCGGCATCGCGTTGTTTGTCGCCGTGCGGGGCTTTTGGACAAAGAACCGGCTGAACGTGGAGTTGTCCGAGCAGAAGAAACAGCTGGAGGCTCAGCGCGACCAGCTCATCAGCCTTTCCAAGCAGCTGGAGGAGGCGACGCACGCCAAGCTGGCTTTCTTCACCAACGTGTCGCACGACTTCCGCACGCCGCTCACGCTGATAGCCGACCCCGTCGACCAGCTGGAGGCAAGCCAAAACCTGAACGAGCACGAGCGTTTCCTGCTCCGCATCGTGCATAAGAACGTGACGGTGCTATTGCGCCTCGTCAATCAGATACTCGACTTCCGCAAGTTCGAGAGCGGCAAGCTGAAGATGTACCTTTCGGAGTTTGACATCGCCGGGGAGATGAACGAGTGGACCGAGGCTTTTCGCACGCTTTCCTATCGCAAGCATGTGCATTTCTCGGTGTCGGCTGCCCCTTCCGATGAGGGATATACGATGATAGCCGATGCCGGGAAGCTGGAGCGGATAACGTATAACCTGTTGTCGAACGCATTCAAGTTCACGCCCGAGAACGGACGGGTGGAGCTTGCCTTGTCGCAATTCGAGCACGGGGGGACACGCTGGCTGCGCTATCAGGTTTCGGATACCGGAGTGGGCATTTCCGCCGAGCACGTGCAGCACATCTTCGAGCGTTTTTACCAGATAGACGTGCATTATGCCGGTTCGGGCATCGGGCTGGCGTTGGTGAAGGCTTTCACCGAGATGCACGGCGGCACGGTGAAGGTGGATTCGGCAGAAGGCAAGGGCACCATCTTTACGGTGGAGATGCCGATGAAGCAGGCGGGCACGCTTGCCGAAGGGCTGGAGAAGCAGGCGGTTCCGGCAAGCCTGAAAGAGGGAGCGGTGCTTTCCGCCGGTCAGGGAACGGTGCAGGCGTCTCCGGAAGCGGGCGAAGACGACCGGCATGAAACGGTATTGGTCATCGACGACAATCAGGATGTGCGCGACTATGTCAGGTTGCTGCTGGAGAGGGAATACCGGGTGCTGGAGGCCTCCAACGGGCAGGAAGGGCTTCAGCAGGCGATGAAATACGTGCCCGATGCCATTATCTGCGACGTGATGATGCCGGTGATGGACGGCATGGAGTGTTGCCGGAGGCTGAAGTCGGAAGTGCAGACCTCGCACATCCCGGTGATGATGCTCACCGCCTATACGATGGACGAGCAGAAGGTGCAGGGCTACGAGTGTGGGGCGGATTCGTACATCCTGAAACCTTTCAGTGCCAAGCTGCTGCAGGTGCGCTTGCGGAACCTGATAGATAACCGCCGCCGTCTGCAAAGCTTCTTTGCCGACCGTTCGGCTCTGAAACAGGAGTCAATCAGCGAGGTGGACAAGGGCTTTGTGGAGAAACTGCGCGAGTTGATTGAAGCCCGTTTGGGCGATGCGGGTTTGAGTGTGGAAGACTTGGGCGGAGAATTAGGACTGAGCCGTGTCCAGCTTTACCGGAAGTCTAAAGCGTTGACCGGTTACTCGCCCAACGAACTGCTCCGCATCGCGCGGTTGAAACGTGCCGCATCGCTGCTGGCCTCTACCGACAAGACCATCGCCGAAATAACGTATGAAGTAGGTTTCAGTGCGCCTTCGTATTTCACCAAGTGCTATAAAGACTACTTCGGCGAAAGCCCTACCGACTTCTTGAAGCGAATGAAGAATGAGGAATGAAAAATCGCGCTTTGCGCAGAATGAAGAATTTTCATCCGCATGGAATTCTTCATTCTGCGTTCTTCATTCTTCATTTAAATAGTTTTGTCTGCTCGAAAGAAATCCCTATCTTTGGCGGGAAATAAAAAACGATAGTTAAGATGAAATGGATTATAGGACTTGTGTGTATGCTTTGCAGCATGAGTTTGCAGGCACAAGATTTAAAATCATTATACATTGCTTTACCCGATTCGCTTTCTCCTTTGTTGACTAAAGTGAACCGGGAAGATTTCGGTGATTTTCTGGCCAGCAACATGAAAGCGGAGGTGAAAAACCGTTTCGGACAGACCTCGGAAATGCTGAAGTTGACAGACGATTACCTGTTGGTGCACGTCAGCAAGTCAAGTAGGGAAGAAATGAAACTGTTGCCGCTGAACGATTCGGTGAAAGTGGTGTGTGTGGTCCGTACTTATTGTGGTCCTGTACCCGACAGTGAGGTCAAGTTTTATGATACGGCTTGGAATGAATTACCGGCAGCAGATTTTGTAACTTTGCCTGAAGAGAATGAATTTTATAAGTCTGTACTTTCTGAAACAGCTTCCGACTCTTTGCGTAACTTACGCCTGAATGCAGACATGTATCTGAAGGAAGTACGCTTGTCCGACAAAGACCTGTCGCTTTCAGTAAGTTACACCACCCCTCAATATATGGATAAAACTACGGCAGACAAGCTGAAATCTTATTTGATAAATGCTCCCATTGTGTATACATGGAGCAACGGTAAGTTCCTGAAAGTTAGTACTCAATAGATAAGCACTCAATTTAGGGCATCCCCCTTTGAGTGCTTACGAAAATAGAATGCTTATAAGGGCATTATTACCTTGAACGTACCGGAGTATAGCGCTTTATAGCCACTGTAAAATTTTTCTCAATTTGCTCTTTATTATATACGGTACGAACAACAATATTACGCCTAACAACAGCAGTAGAAAAGCGGGCTGGCATAGTGAAAGACAAGCTTAATTCAGAATTTGCCTCAATATTTCCTTGCCATTCTCTAGAAGCATTCGAACACTCTATAAAAATATGAACATTCTCATACTTAACATTTCCAATATTTTTCACTTTTATCTCAGCATGAGCCTGTCCTTTCGAATTTGCTTGCAAATTTTGAGATACAATCCCAACCTGCAAATCATTTTCAAGCGATATTGTATCAATTGGGGCTATAACTTTTTTTACTATGTGTTTTTTAGGCTGTTGTATAAAAATAATAGAATCAGTCCCATTCTCGTATTTTGTAACACGCATAAGAGAGTCTAATGTTAAAATACCTTCTTTGAAAATCAATTTGGTAAAACTTCCATCCTGGTTCTTTTCTATAAATGAGGATGAAGGAGATAATATTCTTTTTACTACAGCAAATGTTCCGTCATCTGACTCTTGATATTGTTTGATGCCGTCATTGGTAACAATAATACATTCACCCTTATAAACAGAAGACCGAAAAAAAACTTTAACTTTTTTATCCCTCAATTTGTAATGTTCTGTTCCTTCTTTATCAATATGCCTCCAGCCATCTTTATGCGTATAAACTGCAGCAAAGTTCTCTACAAAAGGAGCCACATTATCAAATTGAGTAGGAGATTTCTTCCCTAATGAAAAAAAGCCCTTTGCCTTGATACGTAAAGGATTTCCATTTTCGTCTATATATCCCCATTTATCTTCGCCAACAATAATATATCCATCATAAATATAACGATATTTAGGATGAACCTTGTATTCTGCATCAAACATTTTAGTAGCACCTAAGGAATCAACAATACCATGGATAAAACCATCTTTAGTGAGCAAAGCTTTTCCTTCATGGAACAATATATCCTGATATTCTATCGAGACTATGACATTGTCATTTTTATCTATAATCCCATAATAATCACCACTTTTAATTTTATAAAGTCCATTTCCTACATCGGTTTTATCATCATAAGCAAATCCTTGAGCATAAACAGCAGAGAAATAACCGATTAATAATAATGACAAAAAAATCTTTCTCATAATTCAAATCTATTTTAGTAATCCCCAAGCTTTTAAGGTTTCCGTATCGCTTTTTATAGCATTTATATATATATCGGTTGCCACATCATTGGACTCCTTAGCCCTTTTGATAAACATTTCGTATAACTTTGTAATTAATTTATCCCCACTTGCCGGCAAATCCCCTGCAATCTTTTTTTCCATCAGATTATTAAATGCCCAATACACAGACTTATAGTCTGCTGTATCAATTTCCATAGCTTTGGACAACCAATCATTGGCCTTATCCAAATCGGCTTCTATATTTAAGAAAGATTGACGCACGGTTGGCACATTAAAGAAGCGAT
This sequence comes from Bacteroides sp. An279, assembly GCF_002159615.1. Taxonomy (NCBI): domain Bacteria; kingdom Pseudomonadati; phylum Bacteroidota; class Bacteroidia; order Bacteroidales; family Bacteroidaceae; genus Bacteroides; species Bacteroides sp. An279. The sequence continues at coordinate 54,535 of NZ_NFJA01000003.1, read as the reverse complement.
TTCCTTTCGACAATGTAAGTCCACATTCAAACAATGCTATACTATTCAGTGTATCTTCTTGGATTATCTGACATAGTCCGGCAAACCCGGAATTTACTTCTGATGAATTGTTTGAATTAAGCAGATTGACATAATAATCTACTTTTGCTGGCGCAAATAAGCTATCTTCAACAAGTATCCTTAGTAATTCTTTTCCTTTTGTTTGAAGTTCAATGCTATCTTTCTGATTCAAAAAGGATAAAGCTTGATTGTACATTTCCACGCAGGTTGGTTGCCTAAGTGCAGGTTTTGCCACTTCTTTTTCAGACTCATTATAAAAGAGAAAACAGGCTACGCCAATTAATGCTACCACAACACATGCAAATCCGATCATAAGCGGAACCAATTTTCTGTTTTTTTTATTGCCATTCGTTAGCACATGTTCCAAATCGACCCTAAATTCCGCTACAGAAGCATACCGCTTAGACTGTATTTTGTCTGTAGCTTTGCGGATAATTCTTTTCAAAGCAACATTGCGAACATCTTTCATCGGCAATGGGTCACGCAAATTGGCTGATAAAACATCTTGATCTGTGCCTGTAAAAGGTAAATGACCGGTACATAATTGATAAAGCAAAACGCCTAATGCATAGATATCAGTAGTATAACTTTGGTTTTTCACATCTCCAAGCACCAACTCTGGAGCGGCATAATTCACTTTTCCCATAAACACACCGGTTGCGGTCAAAGCCTTATCCACACTGCCGAGAGAAACAATCTGCTTACAAATCCCAAAATCAATAAGTTTAATCTTTCCATCTATGGTAATCATTATATTCGAAGGGTCAATATCCCTATGGATATACCCTTTATCATGCAACGCCATTAAACCGGATAAAATGGGCTTCATAATTCTAACAACCGCTGCATCACGATTCTGTAAATACTGACTGTAAATTTCTGCAGCAAATGGAATCTGCATGCCATTTTGGTCACAAGTAATTCCATTCATTACGTTTTCAAGGGTTACTCCTACCAACAATTCCATAATGACGTGGTAATGTACCTTAACTTTACCCCCGCTTTCTGTCTGGAACGTTGTTTCAACAAAACCGTACATCCGTATCAGATTGTCATTCTCCAATTGGATATTGGCTTCCCTTCTGGCACGTTCGACAACATGTTCAGGTATATTCTCATAGATAGCCTTAATCGCGACAGGCATCTTTTCTCCTGTTCTTTCTATTACACGGAATCCTTTGAATACACGCCCCATGCCTCCCTCTCCTAAAGGAATAGCATCTGTATCATATTCATAATATATACCATTCCGCTTTTCTATTTCGCCTTGTAGTCTTATGATATTCATTTGAAATGTAATTTTATATGAATGTCCGCATTCGGCCAATATATGCCCTCTGAGAACGAAGATATACTTCATCAGCAGTTTAATATATACTGCAACTGCCTACGAAGATATAATTCATCGGCCAACGAAGTATATCTTCATTTTCAACGTGGCCAAATTGGCAAATTGTGGACATTCATTTAATTTTAATATGCTTCTACTCTCAGTTTTACATTACCTATAGATATAATATCCCCGGGAATTATTTTACTTCCCTCTTCTGTGACTTCCTTTGAATTAATGTACGTGCCATTCAAAGAACGAGCCCAATTTCCTTGTACCTCTTTATCCCACTGCCCATCGCGAAGATACCACGTTTCAGTTTCATCATCCCATTCAAGCGTGCAATGACGACGGGATATATACGAAGAAACAGGTTCGGATAATTGAATCTGGTTGAATATGGAGTCATCTTTTCTCCCCAAGGTTATAATTCTTTTGGGTGACGGCATGATTTCCGGCAGACGATAACATTTTCCCCAGTCATTTCCTTGCATCACATGAAGCATGATACCATTTAATATTGCATTTGGAGCTTCTACTTGGCTACCTTGTACGGCAATATATGGATATTCATTCCCTGGAAGTTTCTCCAACAATTCATCAACACTTCCTGCACGGCTGTGAGGGTCGGCAGACAAGCATGCTTCCAATATGTTCATCCACATCTCCCGCTGTTCGTTTCGGAATAAGATATTTCTATTCCAGTCATCGCTTTGTACACGAGTCTGATAATGTATCCAATCTGATTCTGTAACCAACTTCCCATAAGGCAATTCACCGGTCAGCATAAAGAACAATATCACGCCGAAAGAAAATATGTCAACCGATGGAAGTATAGTAGCATATCGTTCTAATCGGTAAAGTTCTGGAGCCTGATAAGCCAATGCCTTATCAATGAAGTGCGAATGCAGTGTCTTATTCTTGCTCGCCAATAAATTGGCTCTGCCGCCAAGTATTACATAATTGGTTAACTTGACACGATTGCCATCAGCTATAAGGATGTTTTCCGGAGTTAGCTGGCAGTGTACCTTCCCCGATTTGTGCAGGTCTTGCAATCCATATAGTATTTCTTTGGCAGTCTTTACGATATCCAGCCTTTGGTTCCTGATAAGATGAGATAAATCCAAGGACTTGCAATATTCCAAAAGCAGATAAGGATTGCCATTTACCATACCTGTGTGTACAATATTGGTAAGGTAATTGCTCTTTATCTGACAACTCTTTATTTCATTATCCGCCGAGAGCAACATCTTTTGGCGAAGACTGGGCTCCACTTCCCAAAGCTTTAGCAACTTCAGGATGTACTCATTACCGGATGTATCATTCACCTTAAATTTTTGGTCAGTCCGCGTGGAATTAAGTACCCTTTCTACCCGGAACTTTCCATCTATCATATCGTGCATGCGAAAATCGCAGCGTTGAACTGAATTTTTTATCGTCATCTTGCATTCTTATTTACATAATGTATAATCAAGTTTTTCCCTTGTTCTTTCAATATAGGATGCTCAACACGATGAAGAATACTTCTTTTTCTATCATAGGAACACTCTTTCATTGATTTAGGGATTTGACCATTAGGGAAACATGAACGAAACTTTATAAAGTCTTCTTCTGTCCATCCGTAGTAGAAATCATTCAACCAAGGTTTTTCTCTGTATTCTTTGGAAACTGATTTTTCATTGCTATCTGAATGATTCGTAAACCTCATATCTTCAGGCTCTATGTATGCAACATCAATAAAAACATGAACCGTTTTATATGGCGAAGATTCCGCATAAGAACGCGACAACTTTTCCCATTCTGGCAATTCATTTTGATACCATATTTCACGAGATGATTTTCCCAACTTTTCAAGATTGCGCCTTTGCTTTTTAAGCGTCTTTTCTTTATACTCTGCTATATGGGTACTTTCAAGCACTAAGTATCCATTTTCAGAAGCAAATTTTTGCGCTTCTTCTTTTGCGCCATTACCAGACCAAAAGACATGAATTTTATCATTAGCCATAGTATTATTGCTTTCTTGATTTTATATTAAACTCAAATAATCTATCTCCCATTCTTATTATATCGCCAGGTTCAAGTTTTATACCAGCTCCAGCATGAACGTATGTTGAATTATCACGGGAACGGTCTTCTATGAACCAATGACCATCCGAGAAGAATAGGCAAGCCTGCTCTTCATCATCAATCGATTTATCGTGCGGAACGGTATTTTGACGAGAAAGATAGACTTCAGCACCATCTTCATACACCTCCTCTGGCATTTCTCTTTCGTTGAGTAATGAAATCGGTCGCAATGAACATATAGGTATTTCATCTTCATTATACTCGTATGCATCCTCTTCAATAGAAAGAGGTGCTAATATTTTGTCTGGCATTTCGGCCAAACAATTTGGACATATGTGCATACCGTTTATTACGGGATAGCCACAATTATTACATTGTATCATATTTTATAAGTCTTTTCAAACTAATTTTACATGAATATTTTTTTCTAAGTATTTCAATACAGGGTGTTCTATGGCATGTAACATACCTGTTGTTGATCCTTTTAGACTTGTAATAGTCTCTTTCTATAAATACATACACATCAGACTGTGATGTTGGTATAGAAAAAAGCGAAGAAACGAGACATATTTTCCCAAACAGGTCTTCCTAGTTCGTTGTCAAAACTCATTGTCTGTCCATCCCTCTTTTTCAATTTTGTATTTCTTTATTCGTTCACACCACAAAGCTGTTGCACTGCCCAGCTCTGTCATGTCAATGGTTTGCATATTGTTTTCCATTGCAAATTTATATGCTTCACTTTGGGTCACAGCGTCTGTGTAGAAAATATGTCCTTTCATAATCCGATTATTTATGTTCTATACTTGCTTTAAATTCTTGAATTTGTTGTTCTGTCCAATTTGGTGGATATTGAATTACAATTACTCTATTTATTTTCCATTCATAAAATTGTGTTACCCAGTCTCCTAAAAATTGTCCCCATAACCAATCAATTGATTTTTCTCCCCAATGCGTTTTGGCCTCAATCCACTTTCCTATTTCCCATCCCATAAGAAATGCACCGACACATTGAATACCAACTATAGCAAAAGCGGAAGTCGTCCCTACTCCAGTTGCAGTAGCACCTGCTTTTGCACCATAACTGGCTATTTTAGTGGCAAATTTTGTTTTTGCGATTGTTTTACCTAAATTCTGAGTCACTTTTTTGACGGGTAATTTTTGTTCTACGCTTGAAGTGCCTATCAAAGTATCATGCAGGGGTTCCGCTATCGTAAGAATCGTGTCCTTTGCCGTATTGCCTATGCTTCCTGCTAAATCTATTATTTTCATTTCCCCTTTAAATGTTTTAACTACTGCTTGTGCTGAGTTCAGATATTCGAACCCAAGAGATATGTAGCCTAATTTGCTAGCTATAGGGGATAAATTTACATTAGAGCGAATTTTGTCAATTAATGGAGCATATTTATTGAGTTTGCTAAATCTATATGCGGTAAAAGTCCCTCTACTTCTTACAGGTGTATTCCCTTTGTTTCGCCATACAAGGGTCTCTTTTCTAGTTGGAGAGGTAATCCCTACAGAATCACAGATAAAGTCCGTCCAGAATTTAGTCCAATTAAAGTGTATTGTATCCAAAGAAGATAGTATCATGCTGGCAGCAATCATTCCATTATTCATTAGAGTTATGATGCTACCAACCAATCCAGTAGAATCTTTCCAAATTTTGAAATCTGCCGACAAAAACAGTTTTTGAGTATTATCAAAAGATGAAGATTTATTGATAACATCAATTTCAGTTTTAGGATGGCCATTAGTTATAATCGCTCCATTGTTTCTTAAAATTGGGCCAGAAGATTTCAATACACAATTGCCACCTAAAAGATTTTTTGTAGACTTCGATTCAATATACTCATTTAATGCATTTATAGTTGTTTTTCCAAGTATTCCATATGAGGGGGGACTTAGTTTCATAAATTGTTGAAATGCTGTAACAGCCTTTGCCGACTCTTCCCAGTAAAAGCCATCTTCTGCTATACGTGGCCATCCATATTTTCGTACAACATCTTCGGACAAAGTTGCGCGAGCTCGATTCAAAGATTGTTGAATCGAAAGCACTTCTTCACTATATGCAGGATGGGTATTGGAATCTAAATACATAATGAGGATTTTAAAAGTGCCACATTACAGCTAAAACTCTTTCTTAACTCAATATTTATTTTCAAGTAATCAAAGAAATCAGACTTGTTCACTTCTTCTTTCAATGACTCTGATATAACATTAAAGTGTACGACAATGCACTTTTCTATTCGACCATCAACAGGTATATTACTATCCGATAATGATATTTGGCAGTAGCTAATGGCTTCTTCGCCGAAAGCACGCATGAACTCCATTTTGCAATATTGCAGCAAATCCATTTTGGTGAATAAGCGGTCATTGCTGTTCACAATATGTCTTGCCAATTCTTTGCGTGTCTTTATATCTCTAACCTTATTACGTCCTCCTGTTGCGTCAATCAACGCTTCAACATCTCCTACAGCGGCATTTGTTGATGTTAATCTTCCACCACGTCTCAGAAGATTTCCCCGTTCGCCATTGGTCGTGAAATAGGTCAGCACCATGGGTTGCTGGTTATTCCGAGGATTACGTATAGCGTATGTTCCTCCGTATGGGCGGACATTCCCCGAACGGAATTCATCCAATGAATCGTAAACTTGCATCATTGACTGACGCAAGGAACGAAGTGTAGCTCCGTCGTGCAATGAATTGCTGTCTACAAAGGCAAAATAATCGTTTACGTAATGACGATAAAGATTGGTTACATCTTCACGAATCCGTTCATTATCATATTGGTTGACATCGAAATCACGTATAAAGAAATCTTGCGCCTGTTCTTGATTTTGTACCACATCTAAAAAATAAGTGCCCGTTTTATCATTTTCTAAACGCTGAATAGGCTCGCTATAATTCAGTTTCACATCTTGGATGTCATAATTTACAGCTGGAATGCAATTCAATAAAATGGCCGTGTCAAGTGGCAATGAAATCCCCCGGTCTGTTTTGATTCGTATCCACAAAAAACGATTGCCTATAAAAGGCTCCAAGATTTCCTGTGCATACGAATCCATAATCCAAGCCGGGATTTCTCCGCGATGCAGCGTACGCTTATTGGAACATTTCCCAAAGCGGTACAACCACAGACCATAGTATACCAAACTTTTTTTCCAGAATTCAGCCAGCATGAAGTTTGAATTTAGCGTACGAGGCATATCTTCCATAACCAAAGACAAGGGGATCTGCACATCTCCCACTTCAGCCGTCAAACTATCGTCTGGCAATGGATGTGACAAAGCAATCATGACATCCTCCAGCGTATTAACTTCCCCTGCCGCATCAAATGCCAACCACAACTCTTTATTATACCGGTTGTCCGGCCATGTCGCTTGAACGGGCTGCTTATCAGGTTGCAGCAGAGTATTGTTCATGAAGCAAGCCATCAGCCTGCCGGGCACGATGCGCGTCTTGAATATCGGACGATAATTACACTTGGTGGGTTTGTAGGTAAACGCATCATTTTCGTCAATAAAATAAGGTGTACATTCGCGCCCGTTGCCGATACTAAGCACTGTAACTGCAGGTTGTGCCTTGAGGTTGCTCTGTAATAACACCTGGTCACAGAAACGTTCAGACAGTCTTTCTACCGTCTGATCCATCTTTCGTTCTATCTCACAAGACTGGTGAGCCAAAGCGACAAGCATCATCTTTGCCACAGGATCGGATAGCGATATGCGCTGCTCATCCTGTTCCAACGCCTGCTGTATCTCAGCAACCTTGTTTCTTACCTTTACATCCATTATTTGTTATTTAAAAACGGATCCATAAAAAATTCCACTTCACGCTGATACTCACCTTCGCGTGTACCGACAAATTCATTGTAAGTCAATCGTCCCTTAACCAAAACCCTGACCACATATTTGCTATTTTCACCCCGACGGGAAAACTTATTCTTCTCCATGCTAAGTTGTACTTCCACTTCCAAATTCTTCAGGTATGGGATGTAATACAAAATGCTGTCGCGCACACTTCTCTCACATTGTCTGATGCCGGCTCTCGACATCTGCACCTTTTCTTCCCGGTTGTTTTTACGCTTCACAATCTTAAAATCAGCGCCATGGTTGAAATCTACCAAATTCATGGCAATAAATTCATTATCCCAAAAACTGAACCCAAATTCTTCATCAGCCTTAAAGCGCCGTATGCTGGTAAACACTACGGTATCTACCCAGTTGTTGATGACAGAAACCACGTTAGACAATGGTCGGTCAATCTGAAGGTTCAACTGCTCGTCGTTTACGAAACGTATGGGAGAATCACTATAATGCATGCCTATGATTATAAGATTAATGGTGCTTTTTACGGATGCTATCAGTGCTGCCTACTATCCTGCGTGGTGGCCTTACCACTTCCGACTCCAGTCTTGCCTCCGCCACAACTGCCGTTTTCTGCCTGAAAAGTTGCGGCAAACTTATCAGCAGGTGCGTCAACCGGATACCTTCATGTACCATCTCTGAAATTACATAAGGAGTATAATGAGACTCAACAAAAGCCATGCATTTCTCTGTTTCAGGAACTGTGATATCCTTTTCCATATTTGCCAATGTCAGCAATACCTGTATGCCTTCCTGCATAAGAGTTATCAAATGTCGAGGTGTCATACAGTCGGCTTCCTTCTCTACTTCAATAGCGATGCGGCACAATGCAGGAATAGCAGCCATTACCAACATATATTGTTCTGTGTTGACGGCATCTTTCAATGCATTGACAAGAGCTTCTATCTCCACTGCATAGTTTGCGGCAGCACGCAAAAGTGCCCCATTGGAACGCAATGAAATGCATGGAGCAACGAAAGCTTCATCCATGCTCCATCCGTGTCTATAGACAAAGCGGGCAAACGGAACGGCATCCGGATTATTATAATGCTCGCTCTCAAGCTTTACCAGTAACTGATAATCAGCATCGCAAAGGGGTACAGAAGTGTCATTGCAGGATACCTTGATTGTTTTATCTGAAGTCTTATCCAAAAATAAGATTAACGGTTCTGTTGTTTCGGGTAGACGAATGTTTTGAAACAAACTCCTCTCTTCCCGTGAAAAAGATAACTGGATCAGCTTTCCAGACCGACTGATGGCATTCGCTTGCAGTTCTGTTACCGACAAACTTGTTTCCGTCTGTTCATACCGGAAAATCGGCAGTTCAAGAAATCCATAGTCTCCGTTAACCAATGCGGCGTATAATGGTTGCAGGCAAGACAAGTAATATTCGTCCGACATACGAAACGTTTCATCGGTCAGCCGCATCCCTGCTTGCCAATCTACTCGATATTTATTCACCATAGATAAAGTTATATCAATTGTGTACTATAATTTAAGAAAACTCCTTCTTCAATTCTGGCATCAGACAGTTCCGGGAAAGCACATCTGTCGCCAAAAGTTATTTCAAGTTTGTCTTCCACCGATAAAAACCATTGGGAAAAGAACGTAGAAAATTCTTCGATTTGTTGTTTTAACTCACTCAAATGCTTACCCGTTTTTATCTTTACTTGATAGAAAACTTTCCATACATATACCCTTGTTATAAATGTGGAACCACAATATAAATCATCCAATGTCCCATTCAAATTCGAATGAATATTCTCGGATAAGGCTTCCGTCACTTCAACTTTTGTTTTTTGAATTTCAGCATGTCCTTCAAAAGCGTATCCCAAGGCTGCCTTGACCATGTCATCATTACCTCTAAAATTCCTAAGCCAAGGAATGCACTGATAAACAGCCTTGATATATGAATTAGCGATGTCAACCCTTTGGCCTGCCGTAATAAAATCTGAAAGGAACTGGTTTCCAGAGAATATATGTTCGTTAAGCCAGTGTTGGTATTTAATCCTCAGATTTTGGTAGTATTGATCAAAAGGCTTGAAATAGGTCAGGGCTTTCTCTTTCTGTTCTTCTTGCTCCTTATAACGTTTTTCAAATTCTTCCGTGTCGCCATCTGTTCCTAAGTAGTGGTCTAATGGATGGAACAAATATTCAGGCAATATATGATACAGGCTGTCGCGTTTTAACGAAAACTTTACAACAGGAGGCGCACTCTGTTTATTCCTTATAATTAAATTAAGCTCATCTCCTAAGGCAGTCCGCTCTGAAACACCCTTAAATTCATAAGTGTAGAAAGGCTTTTTATCAACCAATGAATCCATGTGTTCTATTACAACGGCCATGGCTACATCGGCATCCAGTTCTTTCGGAATATTTGGTTTTGATAATTTCATCATCTCAAAACAAACTAAAACTTTCTTTCTTCTTAACTTTTACGTTTGCCTGCCATTTGTTCTTCGGATCTGCGCTATAGAACTTGGTTTTGACAATTGCATTGGGATTCTCTTGTTTTCTATCGCCATGCTTAGGACTTGTACGGTACTCAAAATGCAGGTGCTCATCCTCACCTGACAGATTATAAGCATTCCCTGTAATACCGCTTTTACCCAATACAGTGCCTTTTCGTACTTTCTCGCCATATTTTACAGATACTGTACTCAAGTGGGCATAAAAAGAATAGTAAATTCGTTTAGGCCTTTTGTGGGTAATCAAAACACAATGTCCATAATCAGGATGATTCTGAATCAATGATACAACGCCATCTCCCACTGCATAAACAGGTGTCCCTTGAGGTGCATAATAATCAAATCCTCGATGCCAACGCACACTGCCATCTGCATTATGTCTTACCGGACCAAATAGATTGCTTGCCCTGTTGGCTCTTATTTGGGGATTGGCGACAGGGTCTCCCCATGAAGTATCAAAAGAAATCTCGCCTAAAGTCAAATCAATGTCCACATCAAAAAGTTTGAAAATGGAATCATTTATACTTAATTCAATTTGTTCTTCCTGCTGTTGAGGCTTTGAGTTTGATTTGGACTTTTGCTTCTCTTGGTATATCTGGTCGAACGATATTTCTTGAAGTTTCCTGAAATTATTGTTATTCTGAGCATAGCTATCCATACTGTAAAGAATCACAATAAGGCCGGAGACGGTGCATATTAACCACTTTTTCATGTAAAACTATAATTCTGGCAAATTTACATATTCAATTGCACCGTAGAAAATCGTCTGGATTCTATCTTTCATTGGGTCGTTGTCGTCAAAGCTCTTTATAGCTAGACTACCAATCGTGTATCTATCATCTATGTCAGTCCAATCAGTCAATCTTCCTGTTTTAACTACATTCTCTTTTATGTCATATAACTGGCTTAGAATAATCTTAAACAGCTGACTATCGGACCGCTTTACAACACCATCAACAATGTTTATTGTCTCATCTAAAAAGAAGCGGTAATTTCTTTTGCTTTCCCTATTGGAAAACTCATTTAAATATTTATCAGTCATTTTGTTTTGATCATTGCATTAATAAAAAACGGTTCGCATTGTTAATTGGTGAATAAATTTGAGTTGCGCCACCAGCAACATCTACTAAGTTATCTTCATTCCGATTTTTCCAGTTCCCATCTATAGGGGCTTTTGTTCTTCTTGCTGTTGACTGCATAACCTCAAACTGCTCTGTACCGCTTACAATATATATTCTCAAAACTTTCTGTTTTGTCACTCCATCATTAGTCTGGTATGATAGCATTCCTAAAGATTCTGCATGAGGTGGAGGATTGGTTGGATATGTGATATATTCACCGAATTTTCCGTCTGGACATTCATAGCGTATATATGTACTTGGTGGCGGAATATTCTTTATTATAACAGGATTTGCAGTTTCGATGCAGTTTACATGACTATATACGTCTTTCATATTCATATCAGGATTTTGCTTTTTTATAAAATCTCTTGCGACCTTTTTCCTTAATGTTTTCACTGTCTTAAGAAAGGCATCTGCCTTTTCAATCGACATTCCGTTTTTTATAAGCTGACGACTGGAGATATTCTTGTCAATAAAGAAACTGTAATCACTATTTGAGATCGCATCCTTGAATGACTTAATTTTTTTTGCACGATTAGCGTTAACGATACCTTTATATGCAAGCTTGGCACCACCTGCCACATCACCAACTAAAGGTACGGCCGCCACAATAGATAATCCTGCACCAACCCAATCACCTCTCAATACCGAAATAGCAGCATTCATCAAATCCGGGATAGCTCCAACGCCCGGTGCCATCCCGGCAACATCCAATGCCATCTGTACACCATCTAGAACTGACTGTTGCGATAATCTTTCTCTATCAAGCGCATTAAACTCTTGAAGAAGTTCTTCCGGAATTTCTTGCATCGCTTTTTCCTGCTGTGTTTCACTCCTTTGTGAGAAAGATACACCACGTACCTTTATTTCTAAACTTTGCCCCGGATTTACAATCGAAATTGTTCCCCCATACATGCACCTTAAAGTCGCAGGTTCCAATAAAGCCGGTTCTCCACATATCAAGCTGTCTTTATCTATAGCCTGCCATTTAGGGCATGTCCCCGGTACACAAGGCATAGGAGTAAGCTTACCATAATTTGCTGCTGTTGCAGCTGCAGTTGGAGGATAACCCAATGAACGGCATCTACCAAAACTTGGGATATTTTTTATGGATACATAATCCGCTATATTGGCTTGATCTTTTCCAGTCAAAGAAACATTTTTAGGCGTTGCTTTCAATTTGGGACACGATGTTCCCATCGTGCATCTCAGCGTTGCCCCTGTACAAACATATTTCATAATCAGATCTGTTGGATGTTAGCGTACTTTGACTTTCGAAGCTTGTATAGACACTTCTCTTTCCGCTTCCATTGAAATATTCCCTTTAGATTTTATCCCGATATTCCCGTCTGCATTAATACCTATATTCCCTTTGGCATTGATGTTTACATCTGTATCCGCAACTACTTCTACCTCTCCAGCAGAATAGATGGTTATTTTCTTGTCATCGGCAGACAGTGTTATGTGATAAGTATTGTTTTTATTGTCATAGATTTCAATTAAACCTGCTTCACCTTTATCGTTAAACAGAATCGTATGTCCATTACGAGTCCTGATAGCCTTTACATTATTACTTGTTCCATCTTTTTCTTGCGACACAGCCCATGCCTCATCAGGCTTTCCTGTCCCACCGTTATAAAATGAACCGATGATATATGGGCGTTCAGCATTGTTCATTTCGAACCCGACCATAACCTCTTCACCTATCTCTGGCACGAATTGTTGTCCTTTGCTCTGACCAGCATAAGGAACGGCTATACGCAACCAAGGTGTTTTCATGTCCTTGTCTTGTATTTCCTGCCATGGGAACTGTACCCGCACACGGCCTAACATCTGTTCATCTTTATTCTCGACAACTTTTGCTCTTTGCTGGGGAGCCGACGCAAACACATCAGCATCAGAATAGGAAGGGTAGTCACATGCCACAGGTATGGCCATAAAACTATTGGAATATTCCTGCCTATAATCAAACGAGTGGTTAATGCCTATGACCTTTAATGATTTCTGTTCCACATCTTTGCTTTCTCCAGATTTATTTTGGACATTGTCACGAATTAGAAATGTCTGTCCGATTTTTAGCATAGCCAGTTTAGAAAATCCTTGAACGGTCATAATACCCGTTTTCTTCCCTTCTGCTTCTACTTTCAGGGAATAATCTAATATAGCATCGGCTCCTTCGTCTTCCTTTCCACTGTCAAATCCGCCAGCTTTCAATGCCACGGTTTGTTCGTCTTGAAATCTTTGTATTGAAGCATTGTATGCTTTGTCAGTCCAATCATTCACTGTTCCATCGGCCATACCTTGTGCTGACGTTTTTAGAATGTCCTTACCCTTTCCATACTGATAATAATCCGGAAGTAAATGACTGAATGAAAATGAAGTCACATTTTGATGCAGGCTGTATGACATCAAGCTTCCTCCCGGATATTCCAAATTTGCAGCCGATGAATCTTCTATATCCAATTCACCAAAAACAAATGTATCTCCTGTATTATACATCCATTCTCCGAAACGCATTGCTAACATGCTAATAAAAGCATAGTCACTTTGGTCGTATTGTACAATATAGGGTATCTTATCCTTAAACCTTGGTGACACAATTGATTTTATGTCGCGGTATGGTTCAAGGACAGTATCTATTATTTCTTTCAATGTCATATTTTCAAAAGAACGACAATGTGGGACATTTTGGAGCAAGGCATCCCATGTGGCTACAGTGATACTTGCTGATTGGGCACTTGCTGTCGCTCTTGAAGCAGACACATCTATAATCATTCCTTTAAATACGAAAGCTACTTGAGGATTGGCTTCTTCATCGTCCTGGCTGGCCTTTATCGTTGAAACATTTATTTCCAATGATTTCCCAATCAACTGCGTGATATTAGCAAACACCACATCCTGTTGTGTTTCTGTTTTGTCTTCTTTTTCCAAAGAAAAGCTTAACAACATCGGTCGCAGTAATTCTTGAGAAAGGGAATAACCGCTCAACACATAATTTTCACCATTAATGACGCAACACGAATTTTGTGAAGATGGACAGCCTTCTAAAACCACCTCGATTTCGTGAATCATGTCTGCGCTGTAGTTTCCACCCTGTGTCTGTGTTTGGGTACCAGATTTCTTTTCCGAGCTATTCTTTTGCTCGTTTGGATCAGATTGTCCCGTCTGAGTTTTTTCGTCCTTACCCTCTTCCTTTCCCGTGTTTTTAGCTTGGCTGCCGTTGCCATCGGTATTTTCAGTTGGGTCAGGATTGGGTTCATATCCTCCTAACTCGTTCTCCTCTATCTTGTTTTTTATGTCTTTGCTTCTAAAGTCCAAGTATGTTCCGCGGATGGAATTAATAGTGTCTTTTACCCCACTGATTCCCGCCGATATATTTCCCTCTTTAAATGCATTAAAGCTGCCTATGCCTATCGATGCCGCACCCGCCAACGAGCCTAACGAGTTAACGCCCATGTTGTTCAGGTTGTCTAACTTTCCAAGAATTACGCTGTCTCTGCCTGTTACGGCCGAAAATAGATTATTGGTGATAGCATTGACCTTGTTAACGGCATTGTTTATGTTCTTCAGTCCTGTTTCTATCTTCTTGGCAGCGGTCGAAGGGTCGCGCCAACTTCCACCGAAGACATCTCCCAATTGCATGAACTCATTCACGCCGCTTATTGCGTCCGAGGCTCCATTCTTGATAGCAGACGCTGCGTCATAAAGTTGGTCTCCAAATTGATATCGAGCCCAAGCCTCAATATATTCCGTAGAACTGTCACCTGTAACAATTGAGGATAAATCGCTTATAGCCTCATCATAGCCTTTGTCCATTTGTGCGGCAGCATTGGCCATATCTTGGGGCGATACCTTTCCAGAAAGGGTATCGGACAAGTTATCGAAATTTCCCACTCCTTGGGCTACAGAAGCGTCAAGCTGCTGTTTTTCTTTATTTACATTGTCCAGTTGCTTTTTCTGTTCGTTAAGCTGCCTCAGCTCTTCTTCCAGTTCTTGTCGCCTTTTCTCACGTTCAGGATCCACTGGCTCAGCCTTTTTATCCGCTATCCTGTCTTGAATGTCTTTCTTGGCCTCATCAAGTTCCTTGTCGATTTTGCTTATGTCATCCAACTTCATCAAATCATCGGAAGTCTTGATAAGCTTATCATCGATTTCCGCTTCGGCAGCGGCTAATCGGGCATCCAACTCCTCCAGTTTTTTACTGGCATTTTCCAGCTCTTCCAGCGATTTGTAGTTAGCCCTCTGCACTTCATTTATCTCATGAAGTGCCTCATACTTTGACTTAAACCGCCCTATGGCCTGAGGATAAATGGGGTAGGGGTTATTCATAAGGAACAATTGTTATCGGGTTATCCAATCATTTTCAAAGTTGGCCGAACCGCCGAAGGTGAATTTCCTTGCGCTAAGTGTGATTTTTGTCCGCACCAACAGACTATTGCTGTTATTAAAATATTGGTACATGTTCACCAAGTAGGCATCTTCAAAAAAGAGGTGGAGGTATTTTTTTTGATTGTCGTCAGTCGACAGCAGCATTTCAATCGTCCCGTCATGTGTCTCCGCGCGGTTGAACATCCAATTGTAAAAAAACAAATCATCGTCCCCTTGGGCGGGCATAACAAATTTTATCAATCCGCTTTGCGGCCTGGATGCAGGTTTGCTGCTTTCGTCCAGCGATTGGTAAAATTCATACTCACATTCTACCAATTCATATTTTTTCCCATTATAAGCTTCGACCTCTGCAGCCGAAGTTTTTTGCTGGTCCATTATCAAAGTTGCCTTAAATGCCATGCGTTCGTTGAGTTAAGGAATGCGACCGCCTGCAACGCAGGCAGTCGCGTGTTTTAATTTTAAATTAGTTAAAGAGCCCAGTGATTATCGTATTCTACGCTACCCTTACCCGTCACTGTGAGCTGACGGCAAGTAATAGTAATAGACTCATACATGCGATCTGTGTTGGTATCATCATATACTTCTTCATAACTTACGCAATAAGCGTCAATGAAAGAAAGAGTTTTCATGATACCGCCAAGTTTGTTAGGCCATGTGATGGTGCCATTCTTTGAACCGTAAGAGTCACATGTCCACTCCAATAAGTCTGTATTACCGGCATCTGTTGATTTAACCTTCAAGTTGATTACTCCACCACGGGTTGTACCTGTAGGTTGTCCTTCCACGTCAATCTGTTGATTGAACTGATACTGTACATAAGTGACTTCGCGATCTTCGCATCCGTCAACCTTTAGCTGCGCTGTTCTAGGTGCTGCCATGATTTTAATTTTTTTAAGTGAATAAATTATTTGATTTCATTTGTCCATTCTGTTACGCCATTATCCCCATTATGTCCGGTCAACTTAATGTAGAAATTCTTAGCTGCAAAGAATGGTTTTAACTCAATCTCAATTTCAATATCTTTTGTTTTCTCGTTACGAACGATTTTGGGATTCGAGTACCCTTCTATAAGTTTGCCAGGTCCCTTGTAATCTTCCAAGAAATCAATAACCTGCTCACGGATTTCTTGTGCCAATTTACCGTTCCAATTTTTAAAAGCCTCGTCATTAAAGAAATTAGAAAACACTTTGCCTATCCAATCGAAAACCCGTACAATCGGATATTCCTGCAAACCAATAGTAGCACCATTATAAAGAGAACGGTTTGAAAAAGCCATTACACGGTTCTCTTCAAACGTCATAGGAACTACTCCTTTGTCTATTAAAGCAGTCAATTCAGATTTTAACAAATCGAGACGTGTCCCTTTTGCCATGTCTATTGTGCCATACTTTTTCCCGGCGATACCTTGTGAAATAGGGGTTTCATCCGTATTGCTCATGCGCCCGGCAATTGCTGCAGAAGGCGGCAAGAACAAATCTTCTTCTTCATCATTTGCCTCATCTGATTTCTTACGTCCAAGGATGTAATTACAAGCCATAATGACGTTGGCCAAGTATGCATCGGTGTCACTTAAGTTCGCTTTGTCCAATCCTTTATTAAGCAGTTTCAATGTAGGAGAATCTGCATAGTCTGTAACCAACATTACTTTGTTGCGGTATGCCATTTGTCCCCACATATTTACAATCTGTTTACTTCCAAGATAACCGGGACTGACTAACAAGGAATAATTTTCCTTGAGGGATAACCGGTCAAAACTTCTATTTAGCTCATCGCGGACAGCTGCAAATACACGACCATCTGGATCTCCTAAATCTTCTTTATCTACATTGATAAGGTTTAAACATTTCAATTTGGATTGGCCGGAATTAGCAAAAAACTCTCCAAGCGAACGGTATGCAATCTCCAGTTTACGTGTCTGCTCATGCACGCTCCCTAAATTTTGAAGAAGATTCTTCTCTGCGGCTTTGGCAGCCTCCTGACATTTGTCCACTGCTTCTGAAGCTGTGGTTGCATCGCTATCCAAGATACTCAACCACATAAGCAAGTCTGTTTTAAGACGTTTACGTTGCTCTGCGAATTCACTGTCTTGCAAAAATATCTTTTTAGCGGCCCTGCTTTCCGGATTCATATTCTCAAGTCCGTCAGCCATTGTCTCCAAAAGGTCGAAATCTCCATAATCTTCCAGTCCTTCCAAGCTTTCTTTCAGACGTTCAGCCGGATTTTCAATTTTCTTCACCTCATCCAAATAAGCACTTTCTGCTGTTGTTATGGTATTGGCTGCTTGAGGCTGTAATTTTAATTCTTCTGGCATATTATTTGAATTTATTGAGTTAGACTTTTATTTTAAGCGGCATTAAAATGTGCATATTGTAAACTATGTGATGACTCAAGCATGCATTTTGATGAACATAAGTGACTTGGGTGTTTCACATAAGTAACTCGGACGTTTCACATAAGTAAGTCTGGTCTATCACTTATGTTCGTTTGAGGGGGATTGGGACAAAACACACAAATCCATACTGCCATAGTATAATTAATTCTTTTCCAGTTCAGCCAACAAAGACTGCAAAGCAGTAATAAGGTGCTTTCTGCTCTCCTCGTTCTCAAAAGCACGTCTAAGCACTTTATTTTTAATCATTTGTTGTTCAATAGTTTTAAAAGAATCAATTGTCGCTTTTTGCTGACTTAAATAAGCGCTTTGTTTGATAAGTTCCTTGTCATCAAAATCTTTAAGGGCATTAAACTTGAAGTTTTCTTTAACCGGACGTCCTTCCAAATCCAACATTTGCACATTGCGTTTTTCCGGTTGGTAATGGTTAAACACATCTTCCATTGTTTCCGGCTGGAACACATCACCCGGTTTAACAGGTGCCATATCAGTAAACTGATCCACATAGAGGGTCTTGTTTTGAGGAAACTCAATAATCCCATCTACCGCCTCCGCATCGAGGACTTTTGAAATTACGGTTTTCTTTGCCATATTATTGCATGTTTAAATAATTATTCATGATGTATAATTTCCCATTTCAATTCATTCCTTTCGTCCAAAGCAAGTGTAACATGATCACCCTCTCGCAGTTCGCCGGAAATAATCATTTTCGACAAGGGACGACGGATGTCTTTACGAAGAATGCCTAGAATCGGTCTTGCTCCATATTGAGCATTAAATCCATTTATAGCAATCTTATGAATTGCTTTTTCGTCTACCTGAAGAGTGATATTCTGCTCACTTAATGTTTTCAATAATCCTTTTAAATGAATGTTGAATATCACAGTCACAATCTTTTCGTTGATAGGCGCAAAGGGAACTATTTCTGTTAGACGAGCTAAAAATTCAGGACGGAAATATCCCTGCATTACTTCAAGCATATCATTATGGGTCGGTACTAAACCTTTTTCAAATTGTTCAAAAATATACTGGCTCCCAATATTAGATGTAAATATGATCAAAGCATTGGAAAAATCGCCAACTCTTCCCAATCTGTCATGCAATTTCCCCTCATCTAAAATTTGCAAAAACAAATCAAATACGGAACGATGTGCCTTTTCTATCTCATCAAACAAAACTATCGAATAGGGCTTTTGTCGGATTTGATTCACTAAAAGACCACCTTCCTCATAACCGACATAACCCGGAGGTGCCCCATAAAGTAACGCTACTGAATGTTCCTCTTTGTATTCAGACATATCGAAACGCAAAATTGCGGTTTCATCTTGAAAGAGAAATTCCGCCAACGATTTTGCTAACTCAGTCTTCCCTGTACCCGTCGGTCCTAAGAAAAAGAAACTACCAATAGGCTGCCCTTTCTTATTCAAACCGGAACGGGATTCATAGATAGAATCCAATACGGCTTTAATGGCATGATCCTGTCCGACTACACGCTTCTTTAAAATTTCCTCAGCATTGACAAGCCGCTCGCGTTCGGCAGCTTGCACATCGCCTAAGGGTATACCGGTTTTCTGAGATACGACTTCTTTCAAATGTTCTACACCTACGATTTCTTTCCGTTCATTGGGATGTAAATCATTTTTTATTTTCAATAAAGCCATGGTACGGTCGATCAAGTCAATTGCCGATTCAGGCAAGTGTTTCTCGCTGAAGTATCTTTTGGCAAGCCGAATGGCATTTATCAATAAATCATCAGAAGCCTTTAACTTGTGGAATTCTTCAAATGACTTTATTACAGTCTGAAGTATGATTTCAGTACTTTCGATAGATGGTTCTTCTAGGATAATCCGCTCAAACTTTCCGGTAATCTCTTTATCTGTTTCTATATTTTTTGTAAATCCCTCGATAGAAGAAGTGCAGACACACAGCAATCCTTGATTTAACGAAGCTTTCAGTAAGTTTATGGTTCCATTCAACGCTCCTTGCTTGTCCATTAATTGGTCGAACGATTCGATGACTAGGATGGCATTATCCATATCAGACAATTCATCCAAGATTTTTTTCATTCGGCTTTCAATCTCGCTCTTATAAGAAACCCCGATAGATAGAGCGATTGTATCAAGTTCGTAAACTTGTGCATTCTGAAGAAAGGTAGGTACTCTTCCTGCTACTATAGCTTGTACAAGTGCGTGGATTAGGGTGGTTTTGCCCACACCGGATTCTCCTGTGATAAGAATATTGGCTTTTGTTTTTCTTCCGAGAATGCCGAATATTTCATTCAGTTCTTTTTCAAAACCTACAGCTTCAGGAAGCTTTCCTTCTATCTGTTCTTGGTTTTTCCAAATGCAATATGTTGCTACATTCTTATTTCCATTGTTTTTAGTTCGAGTTGTAGAATTGTTCGCTGCGTTTGTTTGACCCTCTCCAAAGTTTCCGCAAACAGCCATAATATCTTCTTTCTGAAGCGGAAGTGTCTTAAGTTGTTCAAATGTGAAACCAACCCCAGGAGTTACAATAGCTATCAGTAATGAAACCGGATCAATAGATTCTTTTTTCAATGCCACTCGGACACTGTCAGCCTCATTAACGACAGCTTTTGAAAGTGGAGAAAGACCCTTTTGCGGAGAAGAATCATAATTCTTTTTGGACATCTTAATCCGCATGTCTGCCCAATCAAGAATATAGTAGTAATCCGCATTCAAGCTTTTTTCAATGAATGAGACTAACCCCACATCTTTATGAAGCAATGCCTTCAGGATATGAGCCGGTTCTATTGCCGCATTCATGTTTTCCTTAGCGTAGGCTTCCGCAATTTGGAAGACTTCTAAGGTACTATCACTAAAGTTATTCAACATATTTGTATTCATTAATTCATTAATCCAGCAAAATAATTTCCTTTGCAACCGGAGTCGTTTTCTTTTGTATAGGAGTGATAGTCACTGTTGTTTTTTTGTTCCTCTCTCGTGGCTTTGGCTTAACAAATACCATTTCAAATGGATACTCAATGGTTGGACAACCAATTTCCGTAATCCGAACAGAGAAATTGATACGTTCTTGGTCTATGCCAAACAACTGAAAGATATAATGGTTTTCTGTTATTTTATTCAAGATAGGCTGCTCCGAAAAATTTGAAGCGACAACTTCCACATTCTTGAAATAATTGCTTTCATCATTTCTTGCTACATCAGTTTTTATCAGATCAAATTCAACTGAAATTGTATCATTGGCTGAAGATATAGAGAAATTGGTATTGGATAAATTCACTTCGTAGTATTTTACATACCACTCAGATATCGTGACTTTATGAGGTACAGAAAGTAGTCCATCGTAACGTAACGAATAAAAATAATCGTGTGCAGTCAATGTATCGGTCAAATCTTTGGGTATAGATAAACGACAATTATAGGTCAATGTATTCCCTTCGACATTTTCATTTTCCGTACGGGATTCTATTTGTATTTCACAATCCTCTGAATGGCTTGCCACTGTTGCTGATGTGCATTTAATATAAGGAGGCATCAAAGTTGTCAGCTTAGCATCATAATATTGATGATTAAAACCAATGTTTTCATTGTTATTCAACTTAAACAAGAAATTGTTATCCGAGTCTACGGTTATCACCCCACATTTGCCGTCAGACTTCACTATAGCCAAATCATCCTCCAAATGAAGAATCTCGTCAAATTGAGGAGGAAGAAGCTCTTTCCCTTTAAAAACCAGCCCATAACGGTTATCCTTGGATAACTTTTTAAATACACTCGTATAAGTACGCTCTGACTCCAGTGGAAATTCACTGATTACCGGCTCGTTTCCCAAAAGCTCCATATATTTTAATCGCATAAATTGATCAAAAATGAACTTGCCGTTCTTTGCACCAACTAAATAACCCTCGTCTCCTTTTATTATTGGAATTTCTTTTGCAGGAGAAACAACCAATGATTTTTTGTTGAATGTGCTATCTATCGAAATAGGAGTCAGTTCGTAGGTTTCTGAATCGATGGTATAGAATTTCTTTTTAATTGCTATGATTGCCCTTCCATTATGAAATGAAGACATAAAACTAATATCTTTTTTATCTTCATCTTGCAATACAAAAGGAATACCTTCTGTATTGATAAAATCACAATATGTCTCATTCGGATTCTTAGGATAATCTGCGTAAGACTTCACCAAAGCATGACCATCAAAAAATGGATACGCTTCAGCAAACGGACCGAAAACTTGTATGCCTTCAGTATTGAGATAGAAATATTGATTGTTCTGCCTAACCAACAACAACCCAGAATAAAAACGGTTTACTCCGTCAGGTAATTTATATTCTTTTCCTTCTATAGAAAAGATCTGCCCATAAGGATCTGTTATACCATACAGTTTCCCGTACTTGAAAAGCAAAGCCCTTTCTTCTTTAAATGCAGTAATGCTGTCAAATTCCAATGGAAGAATCTCCTTCCCTTCTTTATTCAACAAGCCGATTTTACCATTTGAAGCAACTTTCAATAAACCATAATCCATCATTTCTATAAAGTCATAATTAGGGCGTACCAACCACTTGGCTATTTGTGCTTGCACAGATAAACTCAAACATGCCATTATGACCCAAGCTAACATTTTCTTATTCATTTTCATGCTTTATTTTTTTAATGCGTGATAAGACTTTATTTATTTTTTCTATATGCTCTTTGTCTTGATTCTTTATAGCCTCATTTTTGCTCTTATTTAGCAGTTTAACTGCAACCTCAATGTCACGATTGACAACCATCCCATTCAGATAATATTGCGCTAACCAAGACATGGCCTGATAGTTGGTCGAATCTGACGCTTGAATAGCCTTTTTCAACCAAGTCATTGCTTCTTCGTTCTTTGCATTTTCAATCAGAAGTCCCAATGAATCTGTAATAAGTCCTAAATTCTTTTTGCGCAATAAAGACAAACTATCCTTTGGCGCCCACACATACGTATAAGCGACTTGGTACATTGCAGGCATGTAACCCTTTTCCGCTAAATTCAACATGCCGTCAAAGCCTTGTGATGTCTTTTCTGGCTCCGAACTGTTTAGTTCGGTTAAATAACTTTGGTATAATTCTTCCGGAGTAGGTTCAGAGGCAGAAGAGGCTAATGACCAATAAACAATACACCCACATACGGCTGCTGCCAATACTGCAATACCACTTGTTAGTATCGTTTTGTTTCTGTACCATGGCTCGGGAAAGACAAAAGCATCAATTGCAGCTCTAAATTGAGCCGATGTCGTATAACGTTCCGATTGCTTTTTAGCAGTGGCCTTTTTAATGACAGTTCTGATTTGATAAGATTGGATGGCTTTCAATGGTATCGTTTTCTGTAACTGGGCTTCCATCATATCATAAGAAGTGCCTTTAAAAGGTAGATGCCCTGTTAATAGCTGAAAATATAGAATACCTATCGCATATACATCTGTAGAAAAATTCTGATGCCGGATATCTCCAAGAATCAATTCGGGGGCTGCATACCCTGCTTTTCCTAAAAATTGTCCGGAAGAAGTTAATCCTTTATCTGCCGTATTAAGCCGAACCAACTGCTTGGCTACACCGAAATCGATGAGTTTGATTTTCCCGTCTGTAGTTACCATGATGTTCGTTGGGTCTATATCTCTGTGGATGTAGCCCACATCATGCAAAGCCATTACTCCTGCCAAAACTTTCTTTATAATCTCTGTGGATTTCTGCTCCCGATTATCAATGTATTCTTCATAAAGTTTTTCTATACTGGGGTGCACCACACCGTGTCTATCCTCTAAATCACCAACAATTAAATTCGCCAAACTTATGCCATCCAGATATTCACTGATAACATGATAATGAGTGACGTCAGCACCAAGCATGTCTTTATCCTGGGTTTCTATAAAAGCATACATAAGGACGAGGCTCTCATTGTGCAGTTGTATGGAAGCTTCCCGTCTGGCTCGTTCAATCACAAGATCTGGAAGTCCTTCAAACATCGCTTTGATAGCTACTGGAGTTACACCTCCATTGCTGTCAATTCTTTTGCCAAGATAGACACGCCCCATTCCGCCTTCACCTAAAATGTCAGCATCCGTGTCGAATTCATAATAAACACCTTCGTTACGTTCTTTCTGTCCTTGCAATTTTCTTATTGCCATAATATGTCTTCAAATTTTAGCTAAATAAGCATCAACTACCTACAAAATAATTGCCTAATGGCTTAATTCTTACTATTGCCGTTTTTATTTATGACATTAATCACTATATAGTCTTCTTTTCCTTGAATATATAATACATAGTCACCGGTTTCGTTTAAGGGAAATGTAATTTTGATGTTGCTTAATGGAGTAACTTCGCGATTAATTCCAATGGGTGATTGCACCAAATCTTGATAAGTGATAACTGGCAGAGAGACAATCCGTTTCTTTTTGCCGTTTGGAACTGTTACATTTTCAACATGAGCCTTTACCAAAGTTATTACATTGTCTACATTTCCCAAATTGGCTTCTACACAAATGGTATCACCCACCGTTGCTTGTGCAGATACAACTGAAGTTAACACAAGATATGAGCCAACGGGGTTAAGTTGTACAAAATATGCAGGTTTCCCATTGAGAAGGATTTCGCCTTCTTTCAAAATTTTATCATATACAGCTACATAGCTCTCGTTGGGAATTTTAGCATACGATACAATTTTATTAAGTGGTATCGTACGCTTGCTGCCGTCTTCAAAGTTGAAAACAAGTTCTTTACCTGAAGTCCTCGAGGAAATAAAACCCACTAAAGAACCATGTTCTTCTTTAACCTGAATTTGGTCAAGCAACTGTATTTGTGACCATAAATCCAACTTATCACTTAGCTTTTCCGTTCGAATTTGTTGCACTTGGCTGAATTTGAAAGACAATACCTCTTCATCATCGGTCAGTATTTTCAAATTTCGTCCTGGAAATTGTTCTATGATTTGCCCGGTAATCTCAGTACCATCATCAAGTACCACTATTTCTTTGACACCTGAAAAGAGATTCTCTGGTCGTCTGTTTTTCACACTGCGATACATATCCCCCCAAGCAAATGTATATTGGCTTCGCCCAAGATCTAGAAATTTAATTAACGAACCTTTTTCCAATAAAAAAACCCTGTGGAATGTACTATTCTTAAACTCCAAAGTCGTTAATTCCAACGATTTACCACTTGTGCTTTTTACGTACTTATCATTTTGTTCCGCCCATTCTTTCCATTCTTGAGATAATGATTCTGATGGAATCCTTTCGGTTATTCTATTCAGAAGCGAATCACTATTTACAACGATAGTAGCTTCTTCAGTTTGAAGCGTTATCTGTTTTCCGGGGATTTGTTCAGCAATATATCCCTTTATAATGGAGCCGTTCTTCATGTAAATCTGTTCGATGTTTTGTGCAAATGCATTTGCACTAACATAAAACATGATTAACATATAGAAGTATTTATTTCTAAGCTTCATAGCAATCTATTATATGCAACATTATGATTTTATGTGAATGCTCGTAAAAGCAAGTTCATACCCTCTGAAAATGAATATATACTTCAATAGCATGCGGAGATAACTTCAACTCCATTCGGAAATATACTAAGTGGGCAAAGTAAGTATACCTTCGTTTTGAGTAGTAATAGTCTCTGTAACTTGCGAATATTCATTTGACTTTATTGATTGGATTAGACAGGCGTTTCATGCTGTTTCATATCCAACTTAGTGTAAATAACAGCACCATTTATTGTGTCAAGCACGACTTTCAAATCTCTATTGCCATTATAGAACACATGCGCAAATTCATTACTCTCATTTTCTGCCGCAGTGTATATCCTTGACAAATAGTCACGGATATCACTAATTTTAATAGGTTTATAGTAAACCCAATATTCAGAGACTTGGTTATCTGTATTAAATACGAATCCTACAATATCTGCATAATCATTTTTCTCGATGTAGTAATAATCACTTCCATTTGCAGAATAAGAATTGTCAGAGAATCTATAGTTACAGCCGTAATCTTCCATTGCTGATCTTACCGTATTTTTATCAGAGCCAAACAGAGTGGTAAAGTCTATCCACAAATTTTCTTCTTGAGGATAAAATTTTGAACGAAGATTATAACTCAAGAAATAAGTATATTGATCTTCATCTTCATTATATCTCCTTTCTAATGCAACACGGAATTTTGAATCCTCTTCAGATTTTCCTAACTCAATGTATGTAGAATTGTTCGGACCATATTTGCCTTCTTCTTCAGCTTGGAATTTCTCAGATAGGAGACCTTTAAGATAATCAAAAGATTCATCTGATAAAGTCGGAAGAAGTAGTTGAATTTGACAACAACTGCTAAAATCCGGATTTAAATATGCTGTTGTTACAAATTGTTCATAATGATTAGCCTTTGAGCGTGGATAGTAAGAAACATATAGATTAGATAATGTATTGTGATCATATGGTTCCATATCTAAGAACACGTTTGCATAGTCTTCATTTTCTCCAAGTATATTTTCATACTTAGTATTAACCATATCCTCCATTAGCTGGTTGTTGTAGTCAGCTACAAACTGCTCTGTGTATCTTTCATGATTATAGTCGGCGGGATATTCCATTACAACAAGTTGCATCGCATCAAGAATCATATTAACTACATATTGCTTATTTGATGAAATTTCCGGCAAGATTTCACTTGTACCCTCTGTATCAAACTCACCACAAAATTTAATAAATGTATCGTAATACTCTGGGGGTAATTCTCTTTTTTGTATATGGAAACTGAATCCTTTGCTTTCTTCCGGAAGTAATGCACGATAAAGATAACTTGTTGGAGCTTTTTTATCAGTCCATTTCGTTAGTACTTCTGATATTGCCAAATTATAATTAGATAACTGTTCACTATAGTTAAAAGAAAAATTCCCATTTTCAAATCTTACATTATTTTTAGCTTTAAGCGCTTTAATAAAGTAGCCGTCGGTCAAAACAGAGAATCTACTATAACCATCAATACCCCATCCAGAATAGTCTTTGTCGCTCATATAAACATGTACCAAACTTGTTACAGGTTTGATATCAGCAGTAATAGCCTTAGATGTATTTGTTATTTCGATTTTTTGTACATCTATGCCGAGAGTTTCAAATACGACAGGAAAATAACTGCTGTTTTCTGTTATCGATAAATCTTGAATATTAGATTCATTTTCTATATTCCAAAATTTGTATCCAGTGCCACCGAGACCATCTCTAAAATCAGCTATACAAACTACAGTATAATTACCAAGTGCCAAATATGGTGCATAATTCAAAGATTCAGATAAGTTATTACACAGCTTCTCTGCTTTATCTACAAGCTGACCATTTTCATTATAAACTAAAGCTAACAAATTAAGTTTCCATCCATCTTTGTTCATATCAAAATCCCCAGCCTGAAATTGTTCATAGTCATCAAATATGTGAGCTGCAGTTATACCAATTTCTGATTTATAATTAATCTCAATTTCTTCTTGGTCTGTACATGAAACAAATGCTCCTACGATTATAAGAAGACCTGCTATTATCTTTTTCATATATATTCCTATGTTATAACGTTAATAAATCGGATTAGAACAGCCAGCCTACCGTGACTTGAATGTTGTTGTTGTTTTTCCATTTCAAATTCTCCCCTAAATCGGTAAGGCCGATTGAGTATCTAGCACCAACCATAAAGCCGAAATCAAACTCGTATGCAGCACCTACTCCTATACCCAAATTAAAACCTTTGCAATCTCCTATCTTTACATTGGCATCACTCAACTCTAAAGATTCCGGAGAAGATGACAACAGATAAGAGAACTCCGGTCCCACCTCGATACTAAGTGCAGACAACGGATATACTTTCAGCATTACTGGGATTTTTATATAATTGAGTTTGATATCACCACCGTCACTTTTTATCGCCTGATATGAGTATAACACTTCCGGTTGCAGTCCCCACAGTCCCGTCCCAGGCAGACTGCTTGCCGTCCGTTGCCCCCAGTGGAAATTCATCAAAGCACCAATTTGAAATCCTGTTCCCATAGAGAAACCAGGGTCAAACGTCATATCATTGCTTATATTCGAAAGATTGACTCCAGCTTTTACACCATACTTTATAGCCAAAGCAGAGCCATGACGTTTTGTTACCAATCTCCCATCTGTTTCAGTTTTGGGATTGCCATACCCCCTGTCTATTTTGACCTGAGCCATGACATTGCTCAATGCAAGAAAGGCACTGACAGCTAAGATGAACAATTTCTTTCTCATAAAATAATTATTAAATGGTTATATAATAGTGATTTTTTTCTTTTCCCTTTCCCGTTTTGGATGAGTAACCATCTTGCTGATTTCTTTCTTTATCGTAGGGCAACCTTCTTCTGATATAGTTATATTATATGTAAACGTTCTACTTTCCCCTTCAGGGATATAAACGGGTATAGAGATTGCCATTTTTTCCCCAGGTGCAAAACTATATTCCTCGCCCCCTGATACTTTAACCTGAGTAGTAACATTAGACTTTCCGACCTTCGATTCTATTACGATATTAAGCAAAGCATTACCTTTTTCATCAGTTGAATTTCCACCCGTTACACTAACATCATACCCTTCTTCGTGTTTTGAAGACAAGGTTATCAAGCGATGCATCCATTCCAAACCATCATAAGTTACTGCAATATCCACTTGTCGGGTTGTTACATTATCAAATTTCGTATCGGACTGAAAATAGGGCAGATGCAATTTCCAAACTTCTCCGTGTAGTTTTAATGGGGCATAACGCAAGTAGCCGTCTTCGTTGATATAGCATTTCAAGCGTAAAGGATTCACATCTTTCATGTCCACTTCAACTTCCACATATTGTTGAGGCTCCATTTCGTCCAAATTCCCTGTCAAATTGCTTGATAGCGGATTATGATGGAAGACAATAACTTGAGTAGGAGCAACCAGTTCAATGCCGGCTGAAGGATTCAATTTGAGAATACCTATTGTTTTATTTTTTGCACCGACTATTGCATACTTTTTCTCATACGTTTCTACAGAATTAAACGAATGCTCCAATATAGGTTTTCCTAAGTATGTTATTTGAATTCCATCCTGCGTCTCTTGCTTGCTGAGCAACTCAGAACTTTCGGTAATGAACAATGGCGTATCATTTATTTTATAAGGCAGGTCAAAATTATAATTTGCCCCTGATATACGCCACTGATTGTCAATGTAGTAATGATGCCCGTTTTGGCTTGCCAAATATGTAAAATCATCAGACAGGTCAACGAACATTCTGCTTTCAAGCTTTTTAACACCATCTAACTTGTTTCCATCCAGCTTCATGATTCTCAACAAGTCACCTCCTCTTATAGATGAAGTTACAGCCAATAGTCGTCCATCAACCAAAGAACTTAAGAACTTGTATTTTGTATCCGATATAATAGCAGAGCCACCAGACTTGTTGATAAGGCCATAATATCCATCTCCATCGGCATATTGAACAGTTGCAATGCCGTTTTGAAACGGTGCAGCTAAATAGAAGCGGGCTTTAATCGAAATATTACCTTGATTATTTAGATAACCACATAAGCCGGATTCGTCTTTATACCCTAACAGCCCTTCTTTATAATAAGGATAGGCTGTCGCATATATGGGTTTATCTGCAAAACTACGCAAAATTTCCCCGTTTTGGTCTATAATACTCAATATCCTACGTCCCGTTTTATCCAAAACCAAGGCTCTATTTTCAACGTAAGAAGTTATACTATCATATTTGACTTCCAACACTTCTTTCCCGTCAACAGCGGATATTATCCCCCATTTCCCCTCTGATTGTACTTTAAATAAATCATGCCCCATGTATTGTATTCCGGAAAAACTTCCAGGACGACACAACCATTCCATACTTTGAGCCATACCACTGGCAGCAGGGAATAACAACACTATTACAAATAGAATAAAAGCTTTCAATTATTATCCTCCATTGATTGGGTTAATAATTCTTTCGCATGAATTGCTTTTATGGCATAGTTGAAACCTTGACTTTTGCTCACTCCAGAGTTCAATACCCCAACCAATTGGCCTTTGTCATTGAATATAGGAGATCCGCTTGCACCTCCGTATGATGGGGCATTAAATCCAAAGGAATATCTGGTGCATTCTTGTGTGATGCTTCCACCATTTGCAAGGAGTTGTACTCCTTTAGATGACTTCAAGTCTTGAAGACTTAAACCGAAAGGAAATCCCATCGTGTATATATGTGATCCGACCCTTATTTCCGAATCATCAATAACAGCTTGATTCAAGTCTACTATGCAGATGTTTTCATCAGGTAACCTTTTGGATTCCAATTGCAGTATGGCGACATCTTTTTCTATATTGTCATGCCCGACCAATTCCCGACATTGCTTTAAGTTTTCCACGCTAAAATAGGAGCCGTTAGGTACCATACCAATATAAGAAAGCACTCCTTCTACCTTAATTTGAGAAGTAAAAGCATTAAGTGCAGGATTTTCGGATGCGACAGTAGCGATAAGCATTTTGTATTTATCTGATATCATAGACAATTCCTTATCAAACAACCAAGGTCTAGTGATATGTAAATTGGTTACAATCTTACCGTCCTCTGAAACAAAGAATCCTGTTCCAGTAAAGCTATTCATTTTAGAACGCCCTCCATCAACCTTTTGAATTGTTCCATTCGCCCAAACGACTTCAGTAGGCAGTCCCAATTTCTCCAAATCCAAATTACCGGCAGAAACTTTGTAATAATAAAATCCCAATAATAACACAGTCGAATTTTTATACTTGGTATAAATTTCTTCATCTGACATGTGCTTGCCAGAATAAGACAATGCTGTAGGTTTATTATCCCAATTATTGCCAATCAGGCGATAAATTCCATATATGCCGCCACATAATAGGAGCACAATGAACAAAACGGAAAAGATTTTTTTATAATTGACAGTTTTCCCTTCACCATATGGATTTGGAACCGATACCCCAGCACATAATATCTTATCCCCTTTTTTTAATTTCACATCTTGATTGGGAGGGATTGCCCGCCCGTTCACTGTTGTCCCGTTTTTACTATGGTCTTGTATATACCATTTCTTGTCGCTCATTAATTTGAGTGTTGCGTGGAAACGGCTGACTTTATCCCCTTGTAATTGATATTTGTTTCTGAAATTCGTTCCAATCCCTCTCATCTCTTTAATTTTAGACATGTCTGGCATGGGAAGGGCAGGTATTTTATTCCAATCCAATATTTGATCTGCAAAGCGGATAACATCACCCCTTTTTACTGGAACCTCTTTATCCGGTTGCAGCCTATGGTCATTAAGATAAGTACCATTCCTGCTTCCTTTATCCGTCAACAGGATTTCTCCATTGTCAAGCAACAGCAATTCGGCATGATAACCACTAACAAATTGGCTATTTAATCTTATATGAGAATTATTCCCACTTCCTATTACAATCAGCTTCATGCGTATATATGTTTTTATTTAGTATATAGGATCGTAAATTTCTTCTTTTGTTTTGTTCGCTTTAATCGTGTCTTTATTTTCCTGCTTAGGTGGAACGGGGGCTTCTGGCTTCACAACTACAGTGTCTCTGACAATTACCGTATCAGGTTCAGGTTCCGGAATGACTGTTGGTGGTTCTGCTATTGGTTGAGGCTCCACTGGCGCCACCTGCCGGTTATTATCATAGAGATATTTTGTTCCTAAAGCAATACCAGTTAAAACAGCTAACGACATAACTACTACTAGCATTGTTCGAAGTGTATTTTTCTTTTGAAAAGGGATCAATGACCAATCCAAATTATAGATATGCGCAAATGATACAACATCCTTACGCGATACGGGTATCTCTACATTGGAGGACATTTTCATTCCGTTGACATAAGTACCGTTCCGACTTTGGTCTGTCAAGAATATCTTGCCATTCGACTCAACCCTAATGGTTGCATGTAGCCTACTGATAATGTCGGTGTTGTCCGGTATTACAATATCACATCCTTCATCCCTACCTATTGTATATATCTTTTTCATTTCCTATATTTCTATTTGGCTTATTTCCCATAAAAGGATATTCTTCCTTTATCTGTTAATCATGTTGCAAATCCTTTCCCAAAAAGAATAGTCACCGTGTTGCATAAGGATATTGAACACAACCCCTCCTATCAGCAATAAAGACAAAATAACCAATAAGATTTTAGTAGACTTTTTCATCTTCTTCTTTAAAGTTGAATTGCCATTCATCTCCAATATGGCTGCAGTCAAGTTGTCATATTCAGTTCCGCTGTTCCTCCCTATGCTTTCTATAACATTTGCCGTGGAATCAAGTATTTTGTCAATGGATTTCTTTTCGGATAAATGTTTAATAAATTCATCTTCCGGCATGGCTCCCCAAAAACCATCTGTACAAAGAACGAACCGATCCCCTTTTCGGTAAGGAAGTTCAATTGTCTCAACTTCCATATCTGTTTCTATTCCGAGTGCTTTTAATATAACATTAGATTGTGCAGACAGTCTGGCTTGTTCTTCGGATATGACTTTTTTCTTGACCATCTCAAATACCATTGAGTGATCAAACGTTCTGAAAATTTTTTTCCCTTTCCTCAATTGATATATCCGGCTGTCCCCCACATAAGCTGCAATAGCAGAACGGGGTGTCAGAAGGAGTGCTGTTACTGTTGTCCCCATACCTTGAAGTTCCGGAGTGTTTTTACCCTCCTCAATAATGGCCATATTCGCATTTCTGATGGCTTTAATCAACGTCATAGAAGGGTTAGCCTGTTTATCTGCTGAAGCCATGGTCTCAAGAATCTTCTGGACAGCAAGCTGAGATGCAACACTACCACCCTGCATACCCCCCATACCATCGCATACTACTATCAGATATCCGAGTGTCGTTTTTTTTATACCGGCTGAATCCTGATTTTCTTTTCTTCCTCCTATTCGGGAATCGATAAAACCTAATATTTCTCCATTTATTTCAATTGGTGTGACCATAATTATATTATAAATAAGATAATTAAAAGAACAAACAACAATACAGCTACGCTTATTATCAGTTTCTTGTGTTCTTCAAACATTTCCTTGATCGGATTACTTTCCCCTTGAAGAGCTTCCTTTATTGCTAATTTGAACTCAAGTGCAGATTTAAAGCGTTTTGATGGGGATTTTTCTGTTGCTTTTAATATAACATTATATAATCTTCTCGGGATTTTTTTGTCATACGGCAACTTCATGGATATTTGTCTGGATAAAATCTCGGCCTCTATATTTGTCTTAAAAGGATTATGTCCTGTTAACAATTCATAGAACGTGATTCCTGTAGAATAAATATCTGTTTGCGCATTGATTTCCGTATCGGCAGAATCTCGCAAAATCTGTTCAGGAGCAGCATATTGTGGGGTTCCGATAAAACCAAAAGATGAATATTTATTTCCTCCACTCATCCTGGCTATTCCTAAATCCATAAGTTTTACTGTTGAACCATTTTCTATCATCACATTAGACGGTTTTACATCCCGATGTACCACCCCTCTGGAATGAAGATATTGCAATGCATCCAACACATTACAAATTTCATTAGAAATCTTTTCTATTCTATCTGCCGGGGGTAAAGCATTTAACTGTTCCCTGACATGGGTTTCTAAGGTTATTCCAGCTACATAACCGCTTAAAATAAATATAGGTCCATAATCAGGATTATATTCACATAGACCTATCATCTGCACCAGATTCGGATGGGAAAAAGACAAGGAGGCTTCTTGTTTTGCCCTTTCTCTAATCATTTTATTGTTGGCATATATATCCTTGACCCTTTTTATTGCAACTCTTTGATTGGAGTTGCAACTAAATCCTAAATAAACTGTTCCCATTGCACCATTGCCTAATGGGGTAGAGTTCGGATCATAGTAATACCACTGCCCCGAGACCTGTAGATAAATATGCGGATCCCCTTCACGTTGGTATACTTGCTGAACAGTGTTATTATTCATACTTGATGGATTTTAACAATTCTATATTCTCCGTTAAGACTTTCTGAAGTTCTTCGTTATCATATCCGTGCCGAGAGTTTACTTTTTGTTCCAATAGCCTTAAAGCTCTTTCAAAAGAATTTAAAGCTTTCAATATATTATTCTCTGCATCGACTGTGTAATAGGCGGCTCCTAATATATAATACATTTCAGGAGTTAAAACTGATGTGTCTTGTATTTTAGACAAGTATTCTATAACTTTATTGAGCTCAAATTTATCAATATCGTTGCTCAAATTTAAATGCTTCCTTCTTTGAAGGAGCATATCACTCTTAGTTCCTGAAAAATAAGTAATTCCTACTTCAACTCTTGCACTATCATAGTTTTCATTAGCCAATTCCTGCATTTGCTTAAACCCTAATTTAACAGAATTTTCCATATTAGAATCTAATAATGACAAAGCTTTTTTATAGCGTTCAGATAGTGTCGGTTCTGAAAGAATTGCGTTTGTGCTTTCGGCATTATGTGCAAAGTAAAACCACGTACCACAACCCACGCCTACGACCAATACTATGGCTACAGCATATTTCCAAAGATTGTTTTTCGAAGGACATTTTTCTGCCATATCAATTGCAACTCGGAACTCAGCAATGGAATGATACCGATTCGTTTGTTTTTTTTCTGTTGCCTTCCGAATGATTTTCGCCAATGCTTTATTTTCTATATTTTTTACAGGGACTTTACGCTTAAGCTGTTCCTGCAAAACCTCGTATTGACTGCCCGTAAAAGGCAACTCTCCTACTAAAAGCCTGTAAAAAAGAATACCTAAAGCATAGATATCTGTCGTATAATTCTGGCTTTTGACATCACCCAATACTAACTCCGGCGAAGCATATTCTGCTTTCCCTATGAATTTTCCCGCTGCTGTCATTAACTTGTCTTTAGAACCTAAAGCATTCAGATTCTTTGCAATACCGAAATCTATCAATTTTATGCAGCCATTGTTGGTCACCATTATATTGCTTGGATCAATGTCACGATGAATATACCCCTTATCATGCAATGCCAACACTCCTGACAAAATATTCTTAATGATATATATGGATGTATTTTCCTTGTCTTTTACGTAGTTTCTATACAGGTTACGAGCGAAATCATTATCCTGATCCGTTACATTGTCAAAATGCCCGACTAATAAATCAGACAACTCCATACCATGCAGGAATTCACTAATGACATAATGATGATAGATTACTTCGCCCCAACGATTTTTTTCAAAGACACTTATTAGCCCTAACATCTCTACAAGATTGTCATGCCGAAATTGAATGGAAGCTTCACGCTCAGCCCTGGCATAAACTTCTTCAGGAAGATTGTCATGCAATGCTTTTATCGCGACTTCTGTTCGCACACCGCTTTTTTCATCTACACAAAAGCCACGATATACAACTCCCATTCCCCCCTCTCCTAGCGGAGGGGAATCGGCATCATATTCGTAATATATGCCTTTCTGTTTCTCGGTTTGTCCCTGTAATCTTCTGATTTGCATCGGAGATTGCTACATAAATATAGTTCCACCAGGTTTCGTGACAGGCTTATTCCCTGATTCATCCAATCCGACTGTTCCACCTTGGGAAACAGCATTTCCCTCATCATATCCTTGAGTATAACGATTAAAGGCCGGTGCTGCATAAGGATTGGTATTTATGGGAGTGTTGTTGGAGGCCTGTGTTGACATAAACTCACGACAAACGTTCAAACCAATTTGTTTGGCATCAATTAAGATAAAAAACAAATCATAATGTTCACCTATAGTAATAATATCACCATTAAAACATTCTCTTTGATCAAATCCCAGACTCTCACCATTTATCATTGTCCCACAAGTTGAGCGGGCATCACAAATAGAGGCAATGATTTTTTCTGGATTTTTCATTTGCCTTACAACTAGTACTGCATGTTGATCTGATACGGTTGCTTCACTCAAGCAAATATCACAATCTGCAGAACGTCCGATACTGTTTGAACCTATGTGAAGCGGCCAATATTCACCGGCACTTGTTCTTGAAATAGAATACAGAAAACCGACAACTGGTTTCTGATTAGGAACATTATTGGGCACTGTCCCAAATGGATTGGGGACAAAAGTGCCGTCATGTGGCTTAGGTTCTGATTGGCGATGATTTTGCGGTAAATCCGTATATGCATCTTCCATTCCCGGAATAATAGTTTTATTGCTGCTCAT
The DNA here is from genome assembly GCF_002159615.1 of Bacteroides sp. An279. Classification (NCBI taxonomy): domain Bacteria; kingdom Pseudomonadati; phylum Bacteroidota; class Bacteroidia; order Bacteroidales; family Bacteroidaceae; genus Bacteroides; species Bacteroides sp. An279. The sequence continues at coordinate 18,627 of NZ_NFJA01000003.1, read as the reverse complement.
AATTTATTTATATACAGTTTTATATCACTCTTATTTTTTTACATTTCCAAATTCCTAATGCAGGATTTATTCTTCCCAATAAAACATGACTTATCATGAAAGTTCTAAAAAATTACAGATTATTTCTCCATTTTTTTCTCCGACTTCAAACACCAAGTCAGCTATTTTATTTAGAAGCAATAGAATTTTAATTGATTTCTTTTTATGGTCATTTCACTTATATTCATTTGCAGGAATGTAATCATTAATCACTATTTTTTTACTCCAGTTGCAATTCTATATTTCCGATGGGATTTATTTCTCACATGGTCTGCTTGATCGTAAGTGAAAACATTGATTCTTCTTTCATTGTTAGAAAGTTTCATGATGACAAGAAAAGGGGGCTAAATAAAATGAAGATAATTTTAAAATCATTTTACATGCTCTAAATCTTTTGCTGAAATGGACACGCTGGCACATCCCAAACAATCTATCACAATCATTATCTTGGAATTTCCATCAGAGTCAACAGATGCATAGCCGACTAATCCTCTTAACGACCCGCGTCTCACCCTAACTTTATCTCCTTTCCGAATAGTCAAAGGCTCCATCGTGATTTCAGAATCTGCATTTCCCAACATAAACTTGAATTGTTCAATCTGTTCATCTGGTATAATAGCAGGTTTATGCTCACCAGGAGCCGTCAAGAAACGATATATAAACGACAAGTTACGAACTTTCTCCAATTCTTTAGTTGTCAATTTAACGAAAATCATCATAGGAATCACCACACGCTCCACTTTTTTCCTGCGGTCACTCCATTGATGCATTTCTATTTGTATGGGAAGAAAAGTCTCAAAATTTAACAACTGCAGTTTTTTATTCGCTGTCTTTTCACAATTCATCTGAACCAGAGCGACAAACCAATGCTTTGGACATGCTTCGCTTTCGTCTGTCACATTTCCGACAGGCGAAACCGAATGAATTTGACCACATATCTCCATTGCTTTTCGCATTTAAACTTTCGTCAATTTATCCGAAAGAAATAGATTGACACTCGCAAATGTATGTAAAATATAGATAATCTAAAAACATTTTACACTAAAATAATCGATTCCTGCTAAACAACACACCTAATTATTACAAATATAAATCATCTGATAGCATATAATATTGAAAAACAAATTATTTTATATCATATCTATTTTCATATAAGCCTACACAGAGGCAAAAGTGTGTAAATCTGCATTTTTTACATATCTATCTCGTTATGTATAAAGAACTTATCAAAAACTAATTAAAAATATATACATCATATATCATTGTGTTACTTTTACATATTTATATAGACACCAAAGAATAATAAGAGTTCGTTTAAATTTTGCTCAGGTTAATTTTTCGAATTGTTTTCGAGGATGTTTTTCTGATTTTATGAGGAGGATAGCGGGCTATCTGAGGAAAAAAATCGGGAAAACAGGCCGGAAACAAACGAAAAAGGACCTGATAGAATATTACTTTATTGGAAAATTTAAACGACAGGCTCTAAGATAAATGACAGACTGCACCCCAAGCCCAAGCACGAACAGGTATTCCACTGCCCAATAAGCTGCTAACGGAACATTACGATGGCTTAATCCCCATAAGCAAAACAGATAAACAATGGTTGTTGTCAGTTGAAAGACAAATACAGTCCGCGTTGCTCCTGTTCCTGTCGCTGCGTTCAGATAAACATAGCCGGGAAGTGCAAAGAAGTAATTCAGCAGCATAACCATAAACGGCAACCATGCAACTTGTACGATAACCAGATTTTCTGTGTAAGCCCCGATGATGTGTTGGTGAAAGACCAAGGCAAGAACAATCAATGGGATACCTGTCACATATCCTAAACGGATAATTTTGTGACAAAGCGGGAAGATTTTTCCCTTTTCACCTGCTCCAATCAGGTTGCTCACCAAAGAACTGGTAACACCAGCCAGCGCATTGACGATAACGGAAAACAGGGCGGAAACACTTCTTACAATATTCGATACAGCCAATTCTGTTTCTCCCAAATGCTCGATAGCCAAGAAGAACAGAAACCAAATGGCTACACTGACAAAGAATTGGAGCATGCTCCATACCGAGATAGAAAATATTTCTTTTAATATCTTTATCTCAATGTGCCAGCGTAAGCCATATACTTTTTCATCAATATGCCGGAACAGATATATTGTCAATACTACCAGCGAACACATTTCGGCAAACGAAGAAGCTATGGCCGCTCCTGATATGCTCATATCGAATCCGAATATCAGGAGCCAATTCATCGGAATATTCACCAGTACGGCTGTGAAAGCCGCCATGTTCAAGGCTTTTGTCTGCGTAATGCCTACTAAAAACGAACGTAAGGCTAGGAGTGGGAAAGAGAATAACAATCCCCAAATACGCCAATTCAGATAACATACAGTTGCGTTGTAGACATCGTCTGAAGTTATCAGATGTTTCAGCAGAACTGGAGAAAGTATTTGAGACAACAGGCAAAGGAACGCCGCTAGCATCAGCAAGAAAAACAGTCCTTGAAAGAATGTTTTTCCTGTTTCTTCATACCGTTGTTCTCCGTTACGGCGGGCGATTACTACCTGTAGCCCTAAACTGAACCCGAAGCCGAGCATATAGATAGCCAGATACCAGATTCCGGCAAGTGCGGATGCTCCAAGTTCTACGTCGCCTACGTGCCCCAAGAATAAGGCATCAGTAATGTTTATCAGTTGCTCGATAAGGATGCTCATCATTACAGGAAAAGCGATGAGCCAAATATGCTTATATGTATAGTTCATTGTTCAACTTGATATGATGCGACAAGTCCTGCTGCACGTAGCGGCATGACACATCGCATAATTATAAATTTGGAATAATGGCAAAACAAGAAAGGACAAACCTGTTATAAGCCTGTCCGTTGCTGAATAGCTATGACTGAAATGCTATCCGTTAAGCGCAGCTATATGCACACTTGCCATTTCATAGGATTGAACAATTGGTATTTTTCTGTTAGTTATGCGAATCAGGAGTTAAAAGGGAGTTATAGGTAGTTATCGCCCGTCGGTGCGGGCTGGGAGTTAGATGCCAATACCTTTTGCGCCGTTTTCAGAAGCAAGGCTATTGGCCTTTAACTCCCGAACGAAGTGATAACTCCTGTGAAACTTAACTACGTTTAACTCCTGACTGGCATTAGTTCCGCAAAGATAGCATTTGTTCTTGATTATACCACCAGACAGTTGATTTCTTTTTGCAGATTCTCCAAAAAACACGAAGCATGTGCCCCATCCATCTGTGTATGATGAAACTGGAAAGAAACAGTCAGTTTCAGTTTCCATAAATGCCGTTTGTATTTGCCCCAAATCAGAAACGGATTATTGAACACTCCGCTGTACATACCTACCGCTCCGTCTATTTCATATTGCACAAGGGCAGATGTGCCAATCACCATGCAGTCCGTCAAGTCATGATTCTGACAGCTTTCAGCAACTTGCCTGGTCAGCCGCAGGTAATCTTCATTGAATTGTTTCAGGTCATTAGAAAAAGGAATGTCGCAGGAGCTTATTTCTCCTTCTCTATTAGCCACAACGGCACAAACGGCAAGGTTGTCATATTCTATCAATTTTTTACCGACCGGAAGCATATAGAACTCTTTGATATGGCGTGCTGCCCGTCCGATGCACCAGCACATCAGCATATTGAACTTTAATCCAGTCCGTTTGCTTATCCGGGCAAGGCGGGTTACATCTATGGTCTTGAAAAAGGTGAGCATGGGCATGGGGGCATCTATCCACATTTCAAATGCGTATGCACGGGTCGTTTCTTTCGGATTTACTTCTTTCATTTCTATCATTAATATAGTATAATAAGGGCAAAGGTAAGTAAGATATTGGACAATGGATAGAACAAAAGGGACAATATGTTGGATAACTCAGGTTCATAAAAGGATTCCCATTCAATTTGCAGGCGAATGGGAATCCTATATTATATGTGTATTTTATATGAGGTTGTTATTAGGTAAATTTACTGGCTTCAGCCCCATTTCCTCAGCTTTCTTCAGCATGAAACGGAAAGCTGCATCGTGTTCGTTAGGGATGAGGCCGTCAAGGATGGCATCTTTGATGGCACTCTTCAGATCACCTATTTCACGGCAAGGATGTAGGGCGAATATCTGCATGATTTCCTCTCCGTCTACCGGCGGCTGGAAATTACGGATACGGTCTTTTTCTTCCAAATCCTTCAATTTTTGACGTACTAATTTGAAATTGTCCAAGAAGCGTTGTTTACGGGCTTCATTTTTCGAAGTGATGTCGGCTTCACACAATGCCATCAGGTCATCGATATCATTACCTGCCTCGAAGAGTAAGCGGCGCACGGCAGAGTCGGTCACAACATCATCGGCTATCACAATGGGACGCATGTGCAGTCCTACCAGCTTCTGTACATACTTCATCTTTTCGTTCATCGGGAGTTTCAGGCGACGGAAGATTTCAGGTACCATCTTTTCTCCTATGTAGTTATGGTTGTGGAACGTCCATCCCAGACGTGGGTCCCAACGTTTAGTGCGTGGCTTGCCGATGTCATGCAATAGGGTTGCCCAACGCAACCAAAGATTATCCGAAACCTTGGAAATATTGTCCACCACCTCCAGGGTGTGGTAGAAGTTATCTTTATGTCCACGTCCGTTCCGCACCTCTACACCTTGTAGAGCTGTCAGTTCGGGAAATATCAGTTCCAGCAGGCCACAGCGGTCCAAGTCGACGAATCCTTTCGACGGTATGGGTGAAAGCAAGATTTTGTTCAGTTCGTCTTTGATACGTTCGTACGAAATGATTTTGATGCGTTCGCGGTTGCGTTCCAGGGCATTGAATGTTTCTTCATCGATGTAAAAATTCAGTTGGGTAGCAAACCGGATGCAGCGCATCATACGCAATGGGTCATCGCTGAACGTGATATCCGGGTCGAGCGGTGTGCGGATAATCCGTTCTTTCAAGTCTTTCAGCCCGTCAAAAGGGTCTACCAGTTCTCCGTATCGCGCCTGGTTCAGACAGACCGCCATGGCATTGATGGTAAAGTCACGGCGGTTTTGGTCATCTTCCAGTGTACCGTTTTCTACTACGGGTTTGCGGCTGTCATGACTGTATGATTCTTTCCGTGCCCCTACAAACTCCACTTCGGTATCGAAGTATTTTACTTGTGCGGTGCCGAAGTTACGGAATACCGATACGTGTGCCTTGCGTCCCAGTTTTTTGCCCAAGGCTTCGGCGGCCTCGATGCCGCTTCCTACTACTACTACGTCAATGTCTTTCGAAGTCCGGTTGAGGAAAATGTCGCGTACGTAGCCTCCTACTACGTAACATTCCAATCCCAGTTCATCGGCGGTTTCGGAAATCAAGTTGAATATTTTGTTGGTAAAATGTTCCTTCAGATTCATTCTTAGTTGATTTTCGTTTCGTTTTTTGTGTTCAAAACTCGTAAATAGCGTGCAAAATTACAAAAAATAGGGGAGCTTTACCGAATATGAACCGATTAAATTGTATTTTTGTTTCATGAAAGGAGATTGATAATGATAAAAAATGAACACGGAGATACGACTCTCTGGAAAATTTCCTTTGTATTTCAAGTGAAAAGGCGATGCCGGACGTTTTATTTACAATGTTTTTGCATTTGCCTGTCTCTGTGTTCGGATATTAAAAACTGATGCGTATGAAAAAGATGATGGTAGCGGCTGTGTGCCTGGTGATGTTCCTTGCGGGGTGCAACAATGATTCGAAACGTGCAGGAGAATTGTTTCAGCGGGCTGAGTTATCGTTTGCCTCCGGAAACTACAACCTTGCCAAACTGCAGATAGACAGTATCCGCACGCTTTATCCCAAGGCTGTGGATGTGCGTAAAGCAGGTGTCCGCCTGATGCAGCAGGTCGACCTGCACGAACAGCGCAAGACGCTGGCTTACCTGGATAGTATGATGCAGGTGAAGCAAGCTGCGCTTGATTCGATAAAAGACCGTTTCGTGCTTGAGAAGGATACTGCCTATCAGGAGATCGGCAATTATTTTTATCCTACACAAGTGGTAGAGAAGAACATCGGGCGTTCGTTCTTACGGGCTCAGGTGAACGAGCTGGGCGAGATGTTGCTTACCTCGATTTATTGTGCCGGTGGAAGCATACACCATACGGCAGTAAAAGTGAGCACAGATGGTGACCTGTTTGCCCAGACTGCTCCTTCGCCCGACAGTTATGAGACGACCGATTTGGGACGTCCAATCGAGAAAGCCGACTATCGGGTAGGAAAGGATGACGGGGGGGTAGCCGCCTTTATCGTTGCCAATCAAGACAAACGCCGTTTCCGGCTGGAATTTATCGGTGACCGAAATTATACAACTACGATGCGTACCGATGATGTGAAGGCTATAGCGGCTGTTAGTGACTTGGCGCGTATTCTTTCGGCAATGGAACAAATCCGTAAAGAACAGAACGAAGCAAACCTGAAGCTGAAGTTTGTCACCCGTAAGATGGAAGAAGCGGAAAAAGCTGGCAAGGAATAATTCCCAAGTACAACAAACTGTTCAGGACCGCTTTTCTTAAGCCAGAATACACACTTGATCCGGAGTGTCTCTGTCACTTATTAGTCCGCTTCACGATAAAGATGCTGGCTTCGTAGAGTAGGGACATCGGGGCAGCTACCAATATCAGGGTAATGGCATCCGATGTAGGCGTAATGATGGCAGATATGACCAGTGCAATGATAATGGCATGTTTGCGGTAAGTACGCATGAAAGTAGATGTAAGAAATCCCAGTTTGGCGAAAAGCCAGGCAAGGATGGGAATTTCGAACGTGATGCCCAGCATCAGGCTCAGCATAGTCAGAGTGTCTATGTATGAACTGAGCAGAATCGCATTTTCTACTTCCGCACTGACCTGATAAAGGGCAAGGAAGCGGAAAGTAAAAGGAAATACCAGAAAATAACTGAACAGTACGCCTAGCAGGAACAGTATGTAGCCCCACATTACTACGCGTAGGGAATAACGTCGTTCGTTGGCATAAAGGGCAGGCGAGACAAAACGGAACAGTTGATAAAGTATGTAAGGCGAAGCCAGCACAATGCCTGCATAGAGCGATACGCTCATGTGGGTAAGAAATTGCCCCGAAAGTTTGGTATTGATAAGCTGTATATGAAAATCTGGGACGGATAATCCCGGAATGTGTAAGGCGTTTCCGATACGGTCGAACCATTGGTAGACAATGAAGTCATTCTCTTTGGGTGCAAGGATGATGCTGAACAGTTCGTCTTTGAAGCAGAAGGCGGCAAGCATGAGCACTCCCGTCACGATGATGATGCGGAATAGCACTTTCCGCAATTCATCTACGTGATCCCAAAAAGTCATGTTCGATGCATCGTTCGTTTTTGTGCTATCCCCTTTCTCTTTCATCATTTGTCTTTATCGGTATTCGGTTGGGTGTTTTCGTCTTTCTTTGTGTCTGCCTTTAAGTCTTCTTCCAGCCCGTTTACACCGTCTTTAAAGCTTTTCACGCCTTTGCCCAGTCCTTTCATCAGTTCAGGAATCTTCCTTCCGCCGAAAAACAGCAACAGAATCAATACGATGACAATCAGTTCTTGCATACCGATGCCCAGGAGTAAGAGTGTAGTGCTCATATTTCTTGCTTTTAATGAAATTTCGGCGACAAAAGTAACAAATAAATCAAAGAAGGGAGTATAAAGGCAAGTGTTTTTAATAAAAAATAAAAAACGAGGCGGAAAAACAGAAGATAGTGGAAAAACGCCGGTTCGTGTGGATTTTCCATGAAAGAATCAATCCGCATGAATCGGCGTAAATCAGTGTTTCGATTTTAGAGGTTGTTTTAGAAGCGTGCAGCAACTTTTGTCCAGTCTATCAGTTTCCAGAATGCTTCGATGTATGCAGCCCGTCGGTTACGATAGTCGATGTAGTAAGCATGTTCCCATACATCAATGGTAAGGATGGGCTTCATGCCTCGGGTCAGCGGGTTGCCTGCGTTCGGTTCGGAAAGGATGCAAAGTTTCTTGCCGGCATCTTCTGCCAGCCATACCCATCCCGAACCGAAGAGAGTGGTAGCTTTTTGGGTAAACTCTTGTCTGAATGCTTCTACCGACCCGAAGTCCTTTGCCAGTTTATCTGCCACCGAGGCAGGTATGTCTTGAGGTTGTGCGGTCAGTGTTTCGAAAAAGAATGTATGGTTCCAAGCTTGTGCGGCATTGTTGAAAATGCCTCCGTCGGCTTTGCAGATAATGTCTTCCAGACTCATGTCCTCGAAGGGCGTTCCGGCTATCAGTTTGTTCAGATTGTCCACGTAGGTTTGCAGGTGCTTGCCATAATGGTATTCTAAAGTTTCTTGGCTCATCAGTGGAGCCAGTGCTTCCATCGTGTAGGGAAGCTGAGGCATTGCATGTTTCATGATGTTTGTTTTTAAAGGGTTTATATATTATCAACACGGAAAGATACGAAAAAGTTGTGGCAATCCGTATATTCTTTGTCATAAATTTCCAGATTGTTATGTAGAGAGGTTTGGCAAGTGATGCAAATCAGCAACCAGCACCTCCAGCCAATTCTCGTTAACCTAAAAATAACATTGCGATAACATAGTGTGTGAGAACAGATGCTTACTTTTGCGTCAGTAAAACTTAAATGAGAAATATGAAAGCTAAGCATGTGAATCGTATGCAGATGTTGGTCATCTTTGCGTGGGTATATCTGTTTGTCAGATGTGGTTATCGTCCCCTGAAACAATGGCTTGTTGATGGTCAGGTAGTTTGGAACACTTATGAATGGAGGTATGAATTGGGAGCGGCACTCGGTTCACTTCTATTCATTGGTATAGTCTATATGGCAATCATTTGGGGATATCCGTGGTTGAAACAGGTGTTGGGAAACTCTTCGGATTCTGCAAGAAGATAAGAACTGTTTTTAAAGAAGATAAGTCTATGAAACAATAGTAATCAGTAAGTTGTATCATTACGAAAAATGCTGAACGGGCACAGAGGTATGTTTGGATATTATGTCAGGTTACGCCTGCAGAGCGGAGGCAGGTTGCTGAAGGAATTGGGCATTGTGCGGAGCGTGTTGCTGGTTGGGCTGCTCGTCCTTGCCGTAGCGATATTGTGTAAGGTAAAGACAGGCTGGATGCTTCCGGTTGCCTGCCTGCTGGTGATAGGCGCTTATCACCAGGCAAGGAAGGACAGGGAATTTTTGCGCAGGTTTACCGATAATGTGTCGGTTTTCTTCTGCTACGAATACCTTTTGCTAAGCCTGCCTTTTGCCGTAATAGCAGGGATACGGGGCGAATGGCTGATAGCTTTGTGCATGCCGTTGGGGATTTGCCTGTTGCCTTTCGTGCCTCCTGTCCGTTTCCGGATAACCCCCATAAGGTTCGGATTCCTGTATGCCGGCAATATGGAATATCTCCGGATGTTCCGTCGCATGAGCTGGCTATACCTTATTGTAATAGGTATGTCGGCATTGGGATGTCTGAACGGCAATGTACGGGTGGCAAAGGTGGGCATGTTGGTTTGGGGCATTATACAGTCGGGTGCCTACAGCTACGTACCCGATGCACATCTGTTGCAGAAGTTCAAGAGTTATCATATCCTGCAGAGGGAATTATGGAAAGCGAATAGCTGGAATGCATCGGTGCTGTTCCTGCCTTTCGGGATGATGTGCCTTGCCGGAGGGTTCCGGGCAGAAGGCGTACTGTTTTTCTTTTCCTGCCTGACATCGGGTATTCTCTATCTGCAAAGCATGGCGTTGTTCCGTTGGGTTTGTCCGGTAACTGTCGGTATTGCGGTGATGCAGCTTGTCGTATGTATTCCTTTGTTTGCATGGACTTGTTTCGCCTGGGTGGGCTGTCTGGCAGAATTGACGGTCGTGGGAATACTTTCGTATGCGGTATGGATAAAATGGAAAGCTATATGGAAATAATACGTGTGGAGAATATGTCAAAGTCGTTCGGGCACGTAAAAGTGCTCGATGATGTTTCGCTGGTTTGCGACTGGGGAAAAGTGTATGGACTGGTAGGGGACAATGGATCAGGAAAGACAACTTTGTTCCGTTGCCTGACGGGGATGGCTTCGTATGAAGGCATGATTCGGAAAGGCGAGTGGGTGACGGTAGGTTATTTGCCAGCCGATAATTTCTTTTATCCGCTGGTGACGGGATACGAATACATCGAGTTTTGCCTGCGGGCATACGGGAAGAAGGTCAACCGGAAGCAAATAGATTACTTGAATACAAAAATGTTCCGTCTTCCTCTCGGCCGCTATGCTTCCGAATATTCCACAGGAATGCAAAAGAAGTTAGGCTTTATGGCGGTCTGTCTGCAAGGCCCCGACCTTTATATCCTGGATGAACCGTTCAATGGCATTGACCTGAAAGGATGTATCCAGATGAAGCAACTGATACGCAACCTGAAAGCACAATGGAAAACCGTCATCGTATCTTCGCACCGGCTGGATGCCTTGCACGAGGTGTGCGACACTATCTATTACCTGCGTGAAGGCAAGCTGCTGAAAAGATTCGCCTGCGGGTCTGTTGAAGAAATCGAGCGGTTTATTCTGCACGAAGAAGAGGAAGCGTGAGTGTTTTTCACCACAGATTACACGGATTGAAAAAAACGGAAACAGTTTTTGAATGAATCAAAGAAGGACGTTGCGTACATTTATACAATCAGGAGTTAAAAGGGAGTTATAGGAAGTTATCGCCCGCTGGTGCGGGCTGGGAGTTAGATGCCAATACCTTTTTGGCGCCGGTTTCAGAAGCAAGGCTATTGGCCTTTAACTCCTGAACGAAGTGATAACTCCTGTGAAACATAACTACGTTTAACTCCTGATTCGCATAATTAATCCCTCAATACGTTCACTACATTTCAGTTTCCGCTTAGGTTATATTATCGATGCAAGCGGCATTCCTTTTATGGTTTCCATATCAAAACCGTACGTTCTCCAATTGAAAACCGTACGTTCTCGATATGGAAACCGTACGGTTTTCAATTGGAGAACGTAAAAGTAAGACTGCTTAAAGCAGATTATGAACCATTCAATCATGTATTGGTTCATATTCGGTCAAATAAATTTATCGGGGAAAACGGAAACATCAAGCCAAGAAAAACTTTTTGGAGAAATTCAAAACAGCTTCTTAACTGTTCGAAACTTGCCACTCCGTAAGGGATGCCTTTCACTTTTTCCTTTTCCATACCAGAATTGTTTTATGGGTTTATCGTACGACAAAGGTACATTTTTTCACCACCGATTATACAGAAGGTTGTTTTTTGTTTGATACCAGCTGCTCACGTCTGTAGCTCTATGCTGTAAGTCCCGTTAACCTAAAGATAACATTGTGATAACATAATATATGGAGACAAATACTTATCTTTGTGCTGTTAAAAGAAAGATTGTTTAATAAAATAGTAAGAAAAACTTATGAAAAGATTTACGAAATTTATTTGTTTTGCCTTGGTGGGATGCTGCATGCTTCCTTTGGGATTACGTGCACAGCAGATGCCTCCTGTACCAGTGGACAAGAACGTCCGCATCGGAAAACTGGACAACGGACTGACTTACTACATCCGTCACAATAACTATCCGGAAAATCAGGTGGATTTTTATATTGCCCAAAAGGTAGGGTCTATTCAGGAAGAAGAAGACCAGCGCGGACTGGCTCACTTCTTAGAGCACATGTGTTTCAACGGCACCAAGCACTTCCCCGGCAATACGTTGGTATCCTGGCTGGAATCGATTGGTGTGAAGTATGGCATGAACCTCAATGCCTATACAGCTGTCGACGAGACCGTGTACCGCATTTGCGGAGTGCCTTCGGAACGCATCGGCGTGCAGGACTCCTGCCTGCTGATTTTGAGCGACTGGGCAAACGGTCTGTTGCTCGAAGACAAAGCCATTGATGAAGAACGTGCCGTGATTCATGAAGAGTGGCGCAGCCAGATGCCTCCCATGCAGCGTATCTTTGAAAAGACATCACCGGTTATTTTCCCGGATAGCCGGTATGGCAGCCGTTCTCCTATCGGACTGATGTCTGTTGTCGACCATTTCCCTTATCAGGCTTTGCGCGATTATTACGAGAAATGGTATCGCCCCGACTTGCAGGGAGTCGTGGTGGTAGGCGATGTGGATGTAGACCGCATCGAAGCGAAAATCAAGGAACTGTTTGCGCCTATTGAGCTTCCTGCCCAGCCTGCTGAACGTGTCTATTATCCGGTAGATGACTTTACCGAACCGGTGATAGCCATCGGGCAGGACAAGGAGCAGGGCAACTCGCTGGTGAAGTTCTATTTCAAGTATGATGTATTGCCCGACTCGCTCCGCAACACGATGCTGGCGCTTACCACCGAATACATGCTGGACATGGCGGACATGATGATGATGTATCGCCTGCACGACATCTCCACCCGGCCGGATGCTCCGTATGCTTTGGCGCAGGGACAGCATGGCGACATGGAGTTGTGTAAGACCAAGAAGGCGATGGCATATATTGCCGTGCCGAAAGGGAGCGACACCGAACCGGCTATGGATGCGGTCTATCGGGAAGTGTTGCGTGCCAAACGCGGAGGCTTTACCGCTACCGAATATGCCCGTTGCCGTTCTGAATACCTGTCGCAACTGGAGCAGGCATACAATAACCGCAATCATCAGGAGAACCGGAAGCTGGCTGAATCTTATGTCCGTAACTTCCTCGACAAGACACCGATTCCGGGTATCGAGAACGAGTATCAGCTGATGAATATGCTCGCCAATCAGATTCCGGTAGAGGCGGTCAATCAGATGTATGCCCGGTTGCTCAACGAACGGAACATGGCTGTTCTGATTGCGCTTCCCGAAAAAGAAGGTGTCGTTTGTCCGGATGCCGCGGCCCTGAAGGCTTCATTGGCACAGATAGATGCCGAAGAGATTGCCCCGTATGTGGATAATGTAAAGAATGAGCCGCTGATAAGCCAGCTTCCGGCAGCCGGAAAGGTAGTATCGGAAAAAGCGCTTCCCCAGTTTGGTGCCAAGGAATGGATGCTGTCGAACGGGGTGAAAGTGATTGTGAAGAAGACCGATTTCAAGAACGATGAAATCGTATTCCGTGCTACGGCTAAGGGGGGTACGTCGGTTTATGGCGACGAACTGGTTAACGATTTGCTATTCATGCCTGTCGTGGCTGCCCAGCATGGTTTAGGCGAGTTCACCTTTGCTGATTTGGCAAAGCAAATGGCAGGAAAGCAAGCGATTGTCAATATCGAACTGGACCATTACGTGCGCAATGTCAGCGGCAATGCCACTCCTAAAGACCTGAAGACCCTTATGGAATTGATTTACCTGAACTTTACGCAATTGAATGTCACCGCCGATGAGTTTACGGCATTGCAGAACCTGTTGAAAGGTGTGCTTCAGAACCAGGAATCCAATCCCCAACTGATTTTCCAGCAGAAATTGAATCAGTTTATGTATCAGTCGCCGCGTATGCAGATGCTGGATGCGGCGGATGTCGACGGGGCGAACCGTGAGCATATCCTGAAGATAATCCGCGAACAGCTTGCCAATGCTTCCCAGTTTACTTTCGTGTTCAGTGGAAACTTTGATGAGGCAGAACTGAAAAGCCTGGCAGAACAATATCTGGCTTCGTTGCCGTCCGACCCGGCACAGAAAGCAGAAATCAAGCGCATCAGCGGGATTGGAGTGACGGCAGGCGAAAAGACCGAAGAGGTGAAACTGAAAATGGAAGTACCGCAGGCGTATGGCGGTATCTTCGTAAGCGGAACTGTTCCTTATAGCTTCAAAAACCAGATATTGGCATCGATGTGTGCCCAGCTGATGACTGCACGCCTGCTCAGCGAGGTAAGAGAGAAAGAAGGGGCTACTTACTCCATTTCTACCAGCGGTGTGCTGGAACGTACTTCGGATGTGCCTTTGGTATATCAGACTGTGTTCCCGATGAAGCCGGAGAAGAAAGACCGGGCGCTGGAGATTATCCGCAACGAATTTACGAAGCTGGCGCAACAGGTAGATGAAGCCGAGCTTGCCAAGGTAAAAGAGTTTATGGTAAAACACTTTGCCGAAATGGAGCGCACCAACAGTTATTGGTGTGGTGAGATAGCCGGCAACGAGCTGCTGCCTTCCGAATTGCCTGCCGATACCAAGGCGGTGATTGAAGCGATAGGCGCGGCGGATATCTGCGGCTTCATGAAAGAACTGGAAGCCCAGCAGAACTACCGTGTATTTGTGGTGATGCCGATGTGATTTTAGTTAACTAGTTGACCAGGTACTAGGTGACTAGGTTTTAAAAAACAATACTTTATCAAGTATATAGTCTTGCTGATGTTTACTAATGTATTTAATATCTAGTCACCTAGTACCTAGTCACCTGGTCACCTGAATAATTACCTTGGAAATAATAATGCAAATTCGGTGAACTCTCCTTCGATGCTGGTGACGAATACCTTTCCTTCGTGGGCATGCATCACTTGTTGTACGAAGTTCAACCCTAAGCCGAAGCCGGAAGGTCTGTTCTTGTTCTTCTTCCGTCCGGCTGCGGCACGCTCGTATTTGTTGAAGATGGTGCGCTGGTCGGCCTCCGAGATGCCCAGACCGTTATCGTGCACCTTGATGACGGTGTATTTCTCGTTCAGTTCCGAACGGATGCGGATGTCCACTCCTTCGGGTTTCGAATACTTGATGGCGTTGTCTATCAGGTTACTCAATATTTCTTCCAAGTATTCCTTGTCGGCATATACCGCCGGAGTCTTCAGGTCGGCGGTGAAGCGGACGGGCTTTTGCGCCTTGGCGGTAAACTTCACGGTCAGGTTCTCTACCATCGGTTCCAGAGGTACGTCTTCCCGGTTCATTTCCAGCTTGTGGCTTTCCAGCTTCGACAGGGTGAGCACCCTGTTGGTAAGGGTCAGCAGGTGGTCCACTTCGTTTTCGGCTATGGTGTAATATTTCTCTTTTGTCTCGGGTTTGTTGTCCAGCCTTCCGCTATGCAGGAAATAGAGTGCGGTGAAAATGGAGCTGAGTGGAGTCTTCATGTCGTGTATCATGGCATAGGTAAAGTCTTCGCGTATCTGGAAAATCTTGTTCATACGCGCGATGATACGGATTTGGTAGATGATGCAGGAGATGACAAAAGATAAGATAATCAATGTGGAGATAATGAGAAGCCCCATGCGTTCAAAAATGTATTTGAAGGGATTTTCCAATATAATTTGTACTCCTTGAGAGAAATCTAATCTTGTTGGGATAATATCGGATTTAATAAGTCCTAATTGGAATAGTTTATGCGTATTACTTTTATCGTAAATCTCTTTTGTCTTAGGATTGACATTGCATATAACATAGTCTGCATTTATATCTTTTTTATGTAGATAAACGCCTGCAATGGAATCTATTTCTGTTATTGAATATTGAAGCCCCAATTTGTATATTCCTTCATATAAATATGTATTTGAGGATATGGAGTCATTTTGTGGGCCACCTAGAATTTCGTAACCGTCAGGAATATGGGATGATATGATATTTGTTTCTTCATATAGTGCTGTATCTAAAATGGACGTACATTCTTTTTGGATGTCATTTCTAATTAAGGTGTATACATTATATAGCCACACCGCCTGCAAAGCCAATGCCCCGATAAGTCCTAAGAAAGTCAATGCGCTTAGGCCTGCGAATCGCCGGTTCTTTTTATCGGCGAAAAACTCTTTTATCTTTTTCTTGTCCATAGCGTGTCATGTATCTTGTTTTCTGTGGCAAAGATACAATTATCCGCGAAAAAATCCCCGTTAACCTAAAGATAACATACCGATAACCTAAAAGGAAAGACGGAACACTTACCTTTGTCATATCAAAATAAAACAAAAGTATCACATTAAAATAGAACGTATTATGAAAACAATGAATTTGAAAAAAGCAGCGAGTGTAATGGTATTGGCAAGTGTAGCAACAGTGATGAGCGCACAGACTCCGGAGAAGTTGTTCAACGATGAGTTGGCGGGCAAGCGTGTGACGGTGCGCGAGGTATGCGCAAAGACCGATATGGGGTACGTGAAATCGGTGCGCAGCGAAATGGTTTACTCGGATAAAGGCGAACTGCAGAGCAAGGACATCTACCGTTGGAACGAAACAAGCCAAAGCTGGAAACTCTCCCGCAGCTATGATTACGCCGCCGAAGGCATCCGCTTTACCGATTACGAACGATGATGGTTTGTTCACCACAGATTATACGGATTGAAAATAATTAATAGTGAACAATTAATAGTTAATAACGACAAGCACAACTTTGGGTTATTTATGATTCGCTCTTAATTGTAACTTAATCTGTGTAATCTGTGGTGAAAAAGCTCTTATTCCGTTACCAGCATCAGCCCGATGCCCCGCACGGTTTTTATTTCGATATCTGCATCAGATTCGAAATGTTTGCGAAGCTTGTTGATAAACACATCCAGGCTGCGCGAGGCAAAGAAGTCGTCTTCCGTATTCCAGAAACGGCTCAGAATAGCTTCGCGGCGCACCACTTCGTTCTTGTTCTCGGCAAGCAGCTGCAATATCTGAGCTTCCCGTTGGGTCAGCACTTGAAGCTTTCCGTTTGTATCATTGCGTAAAGTGGCATGGGCGGGTTCCAGCGTATAGTGCCCTATTTTGAGGCAACCGTTTTCCGAACGGCTTTTCTCTCCGCTCTTCATCTTTAGGATGGCATGAATATGGGCGTCCAGTTCATCGGGTACATAGGGCTTTTTTACATAATTATTTACCCCGAACCCATATCCTCTCCGTACGTCTTTAGGAGAAGTCAGAGCCGAAGCAAAAAGGATAGGGGTATCACCATCGGTCTCCCGGATGCGTTTTACCATTTCGAATCCGTCCATTTCAGGCATATCAATATCACTGATAATGATGTCGGGTCTGTGCTGTTCCCAGGCTTCCAGTCCCTCTTTTCCATTGGCAGCGGTACACACATCGTATCCGCCTATCAGTTCCTGCAGTCCGCTCTGTACGATGTAGCACAGGTTGGGATCGTCTTCTACCAACAAAAGTTTAATCATAATCCTTGTTTTCGTTCAATTTGGCGGTAAAGATAACGATTATCCTGTCAAATAAAAAGAGAATATGCTCCTTTTTCCAGACTTCGTCACTCAAAAAAGCAGGGAACAGGTATGCCGAACGGCACGTACAGTAGTGTAATGAGGCAGGAAAACAAAAGCAGGAAGAAAACGATTTCGTTTTCCTCCTGCCCGGTTATTTTTTCTTACCGAAATGATAAAATGCTATTGTTTATGAGCAACGCAATACCTGACCGATGCGCAAGGTTGTGGTACGCTTAATGCCGTTCATCTTACACAGACGGTCGATAGATACGTGGTAAATCCGGGATATACGTCCCAAGGTATCTCCCTTGCGTATCTTATGATAACGGATAGCACCACCTTCTGCAGGTGAAGATTCCGCGTTCTCGATTTTCTTCCCGCTCTTCAAGTTTGCCAATGCACGTGTACGCTGGTACGGATAACGGTTTGCGTTACGGATAAACAGGTAACTGTCTGCCACAATATCCTGTTTCGGAAAATCAAACATAAATTCAGGATTAATCACCTCGCCCAAGAAACGGGTTTCGAAATGCAGGTGCGAACCAGTAGAACGTCCGGTATTGCCTCCCAGACCTATCACATCGCCAGCCTTTACGTATTCGTCTTCTTTCACCAGTTGTTTGGAAAGATGACCGTAAATGGTCTCCAACCCGTTGTCGTGACGAATAACCACATACTTGCCATAACCGCGACGTTCATACTTCACCATACGTACTTTCCCGTCGAAAGCCGCCCGAATGGTATCGCCGATATATACTTTAATATCTAACCCATTATGCATACGACGCCAGCGCGGACCGCACTTTGAGGTAATCTTCGTATGCGTAGTGGGCATGCAGAAACCGGTTAAATCAATTCGGAATGTATCTGGGACTTGTACCGTATTGCCATAAGCATGTACACGGTCGTTCTGCCAGTTTGGATACAGATTATAGGCAGGATAAACGGCTTGTTCAGCCTTGATTTGGCGAATCAGCGCCAACGAGTCTACAGCTTTCAGCTTTCTGTCGATAGGTGCCTGGCGTGCCAGCAAGTCCTGCCCCGATACGTTTACGCTCACCAGCGCCAACGCAGCTACCGCTACTGTTCTAATACATTTTAAAATCATTATATGCCTTTCTTCTTTGCTTGTATTCATCAGCCGGATTTCTCTTTTTCCGACTAAGGCCAGAATATCATTTATGGTTAATTAATCAGCTAATTCGAGCATCGTGTAAACATACGGATGCTTGCTTTTGTTCAAAAAGCGTTCCAAATATAGCTTTTTTTCTGTAATGTAGAGTTAGCAGTTAACTATTTTTTATGTATTTTTATGCTACAAATAAACCTTATTGATCTATTTATGTTTCACAACATGTATTTTATGCTTATTCGGATAATCTTCTAGGGAAAGGCGTGAATGAGACGGAAAGCATGTAAGAAATAGAAGCTGTTTTGAATTTCTCCAAAAAGTTTTTCTTGGCTTGATGTATCCGTTTTCGTGTGTGCTTTGGGCGATTTTTTGGTCCTTTTCGCTCCTGTTCTTCGTCAG